>DUUR01000133.1 GCA_012841425.1 Bacteroidales bacterium
ACCTTAAGCTTTTTTATATTCAATTTTCTGCAGAGCTTTGCTCTAAAAACATTCACTACACGAAACGATGTCCAGTGCAATGGTTTGTTAATATGCAAAATTTCACCCTCTATAAAATTCATTTATTATTTAGTTATCAATTATTATATACAGAAAGCTGTATCAGGCTAAAACAGAAAATAATATAGTAGCCAAACCTAATACTCCACAGTATATAGCAAAATAAATTAAATTGCCTTTTCTAACTATATTAATCATCCATTTACAAGCCACACACCCTGCAATGAAAGCAGCTATGAAACCCGCAATCAGAGCAACAGGAGAAATTGTTCCTGTTACCTCTACACCTTGAGTAAGTTTTATCAAATCAAGTAATGCTTCTCCCAAAATTGGCGGTATTACCATTAGGAAAGAGAATTGTGCAAGTGCAGATTTATTATTTCCCAATAACAAGCCTGTAGCAATTGTGGTACCCGAACGTGATAGTCCTGGTATAACTGCAACTGCCTGCGAAAGACCAATAATAAATGCATCACGTTTACCAATTTTATTCTTTTGGCGTGGTTTAATATATTTTGTTAAAGAAAGCAGAAATGCAGTTACAAGTAACATAACGCCTACAACTATAATGCCGGAGCTAAAAATAGACTCTACATGATCTTTAAAAAACAACCCAACTATAGCAATAGGAATCATTGATATAAGTATATTGAAAGTATACTTTGTTTCATCGTTTAATTCAAATTTAAACAAACCTTTTATTATCCATGAAACTTCTTTCCACAAAACCACCAAAGTGCTAAATACCGTAGCAACATGCACCATAACAGTGAAGATTAAATTATCTTCGGCCTCAATTCCAAACAATGTAGAACCTATTGCTAAATGGCCACTGCTGCTCACCGGAAGGTACTCAGTTAGACCTTGTATTATTCCCAATACAATTGCTTCGAAAACAGTCATTAATTAAAGTTTAAAGTGATTTCTTTTTAAAGTTCAGATTTCTCCTTATTCTCCTTCACAGGATATAAAACCCCTACAATCATCAAAACAAACCCTATAAGGCAAACTACTGGTGCAATTTTTATACGTCTTGCACTAAAAATATCAGGTTCAAAACCGTTCTCAAAAGTTGTAGCAGGCCCGGTCATTAGAACAAAACCTATAACTATTATCACAACAGCTACTGCACAAATAAGCAGGTTTTTTTTACTTAAAGCAATATTTTTTTGGGACATATTTTGATTTTAATTTTTTATACATAATACAGTTGATCAGACTTCATTTTAATATATCTATTTACAGCAAAAGCAGTTGCTATGGTTGTAATAATAACTCCCAATAAAACTACAGAGGCAAATATAATAATGATATCTGTATTGGAAATAATGGGTTGTAATTCTGCATATTCACTACTGAAATATGTGAGCATTAAAAATATGATAATATCAGCAATGATTCCGGCAGCAATGCCAGTGAATATATTATTTACAACAAATGGCTTTCTAATAAAAGCTGAAGTGGCTCCAACCAATTTCATCGTGTTAATTAAGAATCTTTTTGAGTACACACTCAATCTTATTGTATTTCGTATAAGTGTAAATGAAATGAATAACAATATAATGGCCAAAACTAATAATACAGTCATTACTTTCGATAAATTATCATTTATCAAATCTATCGCTTCTTGTTGAAAAAGTAAATCTGTTACATTATTATCACTTCTTATTATTCCATTTATTAGAGCTATGCTATCATTATTGGCATATTCTGAATGCAAAAAGATCTC
>DUUR01000134.1 GCA_012841425.1 Bacteroidales bacterium
CATAAACTGCTTTTTATAAGTCTCGCCAATTGGTATCTGCTTTTTATTGATTAGAATTCTATTTTTATTGATGCTCGATATTTTATCAACGTTAATAATATAAGAACGGTGCACTCTTATAAATTTACCATAGGGCAAATCTTCCTCTAATTGTTTAAGGCTCATTAAAGATAATATAGGTTTAATACCATTTTGAGTGTATATCTTTACATAATCTTTTAACCCCTCTATATATAATATATCGTCATATATAATTTGTAGGTACTTGTATTCGGACTTAACAAATATTCCTACTTTTTCTCTCTCTTTTTCTAATTCGGGGAGTGGCTTTTGTTTTATGATTTCAAACCAGTTATACGCTTTTTTAGCTGCTGCTACAAACTCTTCGAAAGAGAAAGGTTTAAGCAGGTAGTCAAGGGCATTTACCCTATAGCCTTCTACAGCATATTCGCTGAATGCAGTTGTAAAAATGACTCGTGTATGCTGACTAATTGTATGTGCAAAATCCATCCCGTTTACTTCGGGCATTTGAATATCAAGAAACAAAACATCTACTTTTTCGTTTTCAATGTTCTGCATTGCAGATAATGCATTACTATACTTACCTGTTAACTTTAAAAAAGGGATTTTATTGACATAAGATTCCAACAAAGAAACAGCCAAAGGCTCATCATCAACTATCCAGCAATTCAGTATCATCCATTATCTTTTTTGTATCAAGTATGAGTTGAGTTGAGTATGTATCATTTTCAATTTTTGTTTCCCATTTATAGCTGCCCAATTTTAAAAGCTCGAGCCTTCTTTTTACTAAATCGAGACCTATACCGCTACCGCTTTTATCCGATTCAGTCTTGGGAAAATAACTATTCTTGCATTTGAATTTAACTTTACCATCGGGTTGCTCTTCCAATGAAACATCAATAAACGATGGTTTATCTCCACTTATACCATGTTTAAATGCATTTTCTATCAAAGATATAAAAATTAAAGGAGGAATAAGAGTATTTCCTTTTTCAGTATTACTAAATTCAGCTGTGAGTTTAACATTATCAGAAAGCCTTATTCTCATTAAGTCTATGTAGTTATGCATAAAATTAATCTCTTGCTTCAATGGCACATAGGCTTGATTGTTGTCGTATAATAAATGCCTGAGAAGCTTACTTAAACTAACTACTGCTTTTTGAGCTTTTGGAGGATCGAATTCTATTAAAGCATATATATTATTTAGAGTATTGAGTAGAAAATGTGGATTAATCTGATTCTTTAAATTTTGAAGCTCTGCATCAGATTTAGCCTTTGCAAGCTCTTTACGCTCATTATCTACCTCAAACAACCTGAATGTCATTCTGAATGCAACACTTAATCCTAGTATCAAGAAAAGCGATGTAGAATTGCGAACAATATGCATTATTGAAATACCATGGCCCCTTCTTCCTAGCCATCGAGGTCTTAAGTTTGGCATAAGAGCATCGAGCCAAACCCAGCTGTAATTCATTAGAAATGCAACAAAGGCAATGAGTAGTATATTATAAATAATAAAACCTTTTATTTTTCCTTTAAACAGCAGCTTCTCAATAAATATGAAATAATTCACATAAAACACTAGCATAAAGCCAACCAATCCGGGTAAAGACCTTAAAAAAGGACGCCAGTTAAACAACTGTTCATTATCCATAAAAAAGTATGGGAGGATAAAAATTATCCCCCATAACAATATGTGAACAAACACATTATTCCATGTTATTTGCCGATTTCGACGTATTTTGTTGTTCATAATATATGAATTTAAGTTTGATTACATTCTTCCGTGACCATAGCCTGGGCCTCTTCTATTTTGCATCATATCGCTTTGTGTGGCACCACCCTTAAAGATGTTGAAACGATATACAAAATGCACCATAAAGTAGGTTGTTAAAGTATTAGTTGTTGTATCGCGTATATAGTTTGACGAAACACTTCTGCTTATATTGCTTCTTTGTTGCAATATATCATATATCTTGAAACGTATAGTACCATTCTTCTGTTTAAATATTGTCTTTTGAAGCGATGCATTCCATAACCACTCATTTTGCTCAAATCCATCGGCATAGCCCGAGTTGGTTGAGTAATTTATATCACTCTCTATAGTGAAGTCTAATGGCAAGTATATAGCAGTACTGGCATTTGCCCCATAATTAAAATATTCTTGATCGCGTTGCCCTTCGAGACTGTTTGTTACATTATTGTAACTCATATTGCCTCTTACACTAAAATCAAATTGATCTGAGCGATAGTTTA
>DUUR01000135.1 GCA_012841425.1 Bacteroidales bacterium
ATGACAGTTGGTTTAATTGTGCCTAATGAGGGTGATATTTTTATAGGAAATCAAAATATTACAGACTATCCTGTATATAAGCGTGCTCAACGCGGTATTGGGTATCTGGCTCAAGAGGCTTCTATCTTTCGTAAAATGAGTGTGGAGGATAATATAATGTCTGTACTTGAATTTACAGATAAAACTCCTAAAGAGCGCGAGCTGAAACTAGAAAGCCTAATAGATGAGTTTGGTTTAGAGAAGGTTAGAAAGAACTCTGGAGATAGGCTTTCGGGTGGCGAGCGTCGTCGTGCAGAGATTGCAAGATGTCTTGCCATAGATCCAAAGTTTATTATGCTAGACGAGCCATTTGCTGGTATCGACCCAATTGCCGTTCAGGATATTCAATCTATTGTAGCTCAGTTGAAGTATAAAAATATTGGAATACTTATTACCGACCATAATGTGGATGAAACTTTAAGTATTACAGACAGAGCTTATCTCCTCTTTGAAGGGAAGGTCTTGTTTCAAGGTACGGCCGAGGAACTAGCAGCTAATCCAATTGTTAGAGAGAAGTATCTAGGTAGTGACTTTGAGCTTCGCAAAAGAACATTTGAGGTGCAATAATTTATTGTTATGCCCAGATTATTGTCTATCGATTACGGTAAAAAACGAACAGGTATTGCTGTTAGCGATCCGCTTCAGATTATAGCAAACGGACTAACTACTGTAGAGACCTCTAAGCTTTTTGAGTTTCTTGACGATTATCTTAAAAAAGAAGAAGTAGAATCTATTATTGTTGGTTTGCCTAAACAAATGAGTGGTGAGCTTTCTGAGAATATGAAAAGGATTGAGCCGTTTGTGAACCGTTTGAAGAAATTATATCCAAATATTAATATTGAATATTTCGACGAGCGATTTACATCTAAGCTTGCTCATCAAGCAATGATAGATGGTGGTTTGAAAAAGCAAGATCGGAAGAATAAGGAACTAGTTGATGAAATAAGTGCTACCATTATACTTCAGGGGTATATGGAAAGCAGAAGATTGAGATTATGATTTTACCAATATATATATACGGACACCCGGTACTTAGAAAGGTTACACGGGATATAGACCCCAATAGCTATCCTAACCTAAAGGAGTTGATAGATAATATGTTTGAAACAATGTATCAAGCCGAGGGGGTGGGTTTGGCTGCTCCTCAGATTGGACTTGAAGATAGAGTTTTTGTAGTGGACCTGTCTCCTCTTGCCGACGAGGAGCATCCCGAGTTTAAAGATATGAAGAAAGTCTTCATAAACGCACATATCACAGAACGAGGGGGTGATATGGTTGTTTCTGAAGAGGGGTGCCTAAGTATACCTGGTGTTCATGAAAAAGTGACTCGTGAAGATGAGATCCGAATAAAGTATCTTGATGAGAATCTACAAGCTCAAGACCAGATATACAAAGGGTATTTGGCAAGAGTTATCCAGCACGAATATGATCATTTGGATGGGATATTATTTACCGATAAAATATCACTACTTCGTAAAAGGATGAATAAGAGTAAACTCACGAATATGGAAAAGGGAAAAGTTGCTTGTGATTACAGAATTAAAACTGTTAGGTGAAAATGTGACTTTGCAAGTAAGTATTATTTAGAGTATTACATCATTTTATCTGCTGCTGCTTCGTCTAAGTACCAGTATAAATTATCTGAATCCGGTTGTACAAGTGCTGCCGGATATTTTTTTTCTGCAACTTCTGGTTGCTCAATAACTTCCTTAACCTTTTCGGCTTTATTTTTTCCTGTTACAAGAAATACAACATTTTTAGCTGCATTTATTACTTTACCTGTTATGCTAACTCTTATCTGCCCGCTATCTGGATGGGTAGCAGTTACACAATTATTCTTATTGTTCCAAAGCTCAATTTCATGAGGGAAAATAGAGGCTGTATGCCCATCATCTCCCATTCCTAGAATCACGATATCAAAAATGGGTGTTCCGTTGTGCTGTTCTAACTCACTATTAAGTAACTCCCCGTATCTTTTTGCTTCATCTGTGGGGTTGTTTTCTCCCTTAATGCGGAAAATGTTTTCTTTAGGAATATTTATGTTGTTGAATAGGTGCTCTTTTGTCATCTTGAAATTGCTCTCACTGTCTTCAGGTGCAACACAGCGCTCATCGCCCCAAAAGAATTTTATTTTAGTCCAATCAATTTCACCTTCTGGCAGGGATGACCAATAATCAAATAGTGATTTAGGTGTG
>DUUR01000136.1 GCA_012841425.1 Bacteroidales bacterium
CGTAGCACCTCAAACATACAATTTCAGAATTGTATTAATCTGGTAAAAGCATTATTTTCTATTCAAAATTAGATTTTTAAATAGAGGACAGTTTTTGTTTCCAAAACTATTCGATTAGAATATTGTTTTAATTTAAACGAAAGTTGATTTTATAGGTCTTAGATTTAACATTCAATTTTCAAAACCAAATAATTATGAAAAGGAAATTATATACATCACTTTTTGCAGGAGTTTTATTTTTGAGCACCTTGTTTGTAGCCACATCATGCAGTGATAGCACCGATGACTTTATTGAAACTGCATGGAATATCGAGAACTTTACTGTAAATGCATCGCAGTGGAGTTGGAATTCTAGTCTCAATAGATGGGAAGCTATAAGGCCACTAGGTTATATAGATGAGTTTATATATGAAAATGGTGCAGTAATTGGATATGTGTTTATTGGTACGCAGGGTGTTAACGAAGTACAAGTGCCATTGCCTTATATAAGTAGTTTTTTGGTAGAAGTTGGCCAAAATGAATATGTTGATTTCACAGAAACAATAAGTTTTGAGTTTAGTCAACAAAGAAATGAAGTGACCTTCTTTATAGAGCCCTCAGATGGAGTTCAAGATCAGGATGCAAGACAAAACTATAATTTTAGAATTGTAATGATATGGTAATATACTACTTATTAAACTAGTGATTAACTATTCATAAATAAATATTTTAATTACTCATATAAGTATTGTAAGTGCATCTGCCACTATAAAAGAGCTACCGCCGATAAAGATAAGATCATCATTGTCGGCGTTTTCTTTTGCAGCTGCAATAGCATCATTTACAGTAGGGTAGGAGCTACCAAATAACTGGTAATTAGAGGCCTGTTCTTTTACAATATTCTCATTCAATGCGCGCTCTACCGATGCTCTTGTAAAATAGTAGATTGCATGTCTGGGCAATATCTTCAATATAGAATCAATATCCTTATCATTAGCTACACCAAATACAATATGCAAATTATTATATATCTCTCTTGTCAATTGCTCAACAACAAATTGTATTCCGTGTGAATTGTGTGCAATATCACAGATAATTTTGGGCTTATGCTGTAAAACTTGCCACCTCCCTAAAAAACCAGTAAGCGATATTACTTTTGCGAAACCACTATAAATTGCCTCTTTTGGTATGTTATAACCTATTTCATTAAGAACTTCAACAGCAGTTAATACCGTTCTGGCATTTTTCTCTTGAGCTGGGCCTCTTAATTCTCCTCTTAATTCTTTGTACCCATCGGCCTTAAAAAACATTCCTATATCACTTCTATCCGCCTCAAAGTTGTTCATGTACATCTCCGAGAAGATGATAGGAGCCTCTTCTGATTTAGCTTTATCTATAAATACTTGTGCAACTTCAATACTGCCTGCTTCGCCAATTATTACAGGTGTGTGAGGTTTTATTATACCCGCTTTTTCTGCTGCAATCTTCGGAAGTGAATTGCCCAAATATTTGATATGATCTAAACCAATATTTGTGATTACACTTAAGTCAGGAGAGATAATATTTGTACTATCAAGCCGTCCACCTAGTCCCACCTCCACTATTGCTACATCAACCTTCTGCTCTGAAAACCACAGAAACGACATTTCCATTGTGAGCTCAAAAAAAGAAGGCATAATTGGCTCAAACTTATCTTTATATTGTTTTACAAAATCTATAATAAATTGCTTGTCAATCATTTCGCCATTAATGCGAATGCGTTCTCTAAAATCGATAAGATGGGGCGAAGTATATAATCCAACCTTATATCCAGACTGCTGTAGTATTGCTGCTAAAAGGTGCGAAGTGGATCCTTTACCGTTAGTACCACCAACATGAATTGTTTTGAAGTGGCAATGTGGGTGATTAAATATTTTATCCAGAGCGAGACTGTTTTCAAGTCCCTCTTTGTATGCCGCATGCCCAATTCTTTGATATTCGGGCATTTGATTATACAGATAATTAAGAGTCTCGTTGTAGTTCATTATATTAATTTCTAATTATTCAGATGTAGGATTGATTCTCTTTGTATAGTAATTACTCTTTTATTGTTCATAGAGAACTTTATATACTCAATAAGCAATTTAGATGTCTCAACTTAAGTTGCAGTACTTAAAAATTATAAGTTAATTACTAAAAGAGGGTGAATTCACAATGTGAAACACCCTCGATTTATTTGATTAATATTTTAGTTCCGTTTGATGAATGTAATTGAAATTAGGACTGATACAGTATAACTTTAATTGTATCTTTTGTAATTATAACCAACGGGACTGAAATCTGATAACTTAATGCGGTATTCTCTTAATAATTAATTTTTAAGAGGTAGAACCGAGTACTGTTTTGAGTAGCGCATTTGCTGATTTACATAGTTTTCGTTATACGAAACAGTTACATCAACAACTTTGCCGTTATCATCGGTTACCAGCTTATAAACAGGGTTTACAAATCCTTTATAAGGAGCTATGTCAAGAGACTCATATCGTGACATTACCTCTTTGTGAAGATCCTGATTCACCTTAACACCATATGTTTCTATTAGTACTTTACCCGCTTCAAAATCACCTTCCGATTTTATACGTTGCACCTCCGAAAGGAGTTCACCAAAAAGAGAACGCAATTTTTCATAATCATTTACAACTATGTAAGTCTTATCGTCTCTTTTTTCGAAAGCAACAACATTATCTTCTTTTCCTTTTTCAATTACCCAGTTAGAAATTGTTGCACGGTTGCGCATATGAGCCTGCTCAATATCTTTTCCTGGTTGTATGCGAGTGAGTTGAGTCATTGCACCATTCATAATATACGAATAGTACTCAGCTTTATATGCTTCATTATCGGGAAGTAGACCAAGTTCAACCAGTTTAGGATCGGCAAGGTAATATAATGCAAACAAATCGGCACGAGTCTCTTCTAGAGGTGAAGCGTACGCTTGTAAAACATCGGTGCTAACTCCTGGAAGTAGTTTTCCTGAACCATGGCCAAGACATTCATGCAAGTCGGTGTGAAGATTATCGGTAAGAGCTCCATATTTTTTAGATAACTCAACCTCTTCATCACTCCACATAAACTCTTCTTTAAATCCATCACCTTCAGATGCTTTGCCGTATGCAAAGGTGATATTGTCTATAGTTACAGACTTTGAGCCATGATCTCGTCTTATCCAATCTGCATTTGGCAGATTTATACCAATTGGAGTAGCGGGGTAAGTATCACCACCAAGAATGGCAACTGTTATAACTTTTGCCGAAACACCCTTTACTTCTTCTTTCTTGAATTTATCATCTATTGGCGAATTGTCTTCAAACCATTGAGCATTATCACTTATTATGCTTGTTCTTTTTGATGCTTCTATACTCTTGAAGTTAACAATCGACTCCCAGCTTCCTTTTAGACCCATCGGGTCTGTATATGTTTCAATAAACCCGTTAATAAAATCTACACGTGAGTCGGTATCTTTTACCCACTTAACAGAGTATTCATCAAATGTTTCAAGACTACCGCTCTTGTAAAACTCAATAAGAGTGTCAATTATATCTTTTTGCTGTTCATTTTCAGCTATAGCCGATGCTTTTTCTAACCAACCTATAATTCTTTCAATAGCCTTATCATACATGCCACCTAATTTCCATACCTTCTCAACAACAACTCCATCTTCTTTGGTAACTTTGCTGTTTAGTCCATATGAAACAGGAGTGTCATCATTAGGGTCCTTCATAGAATTATAAAAGTTCTCAACTTCTTTTTGTGTTACCCCTTCATAAAAATTTACTGCCGAGGTTTGTACGATGTCACTTCCTTGTGCCTGACTCATTCTCTTGGGCATAAATGAAGGGTCAAACATTACAGGGATAATTTCGTTAAGTGTCTCATCAGCTGCCATTCCGTCTCTAAAAGGCATCCTTCCAGGATCTACGCTCTTTACAATAGTAGTAAAATATTCTTGAGAGAACTTAGGTATTATTTTATCTTCAGAATAATGGTGATGTATACCATTTGCCATCCAAATCTGTTTCAGATAAGTTTCAAAATTCTTCCAATCGTCAGTAGATTTATCTCCCATATAATTCTCATACAAACCTTCACATACTCTTCTGATAGTAAGGTTGTATCTGTTGTGTTGGTCCCACAATATATCGCGTCCTTCTAGGGCAGCTTGTGAAAGATAATAAATAAGTTCTTTTTGTTGTAACGACAAGCTGTTGAATCCTGAAACAGGATATCTTAGTATCTCAATATCGGCAAATCTATCTACTTTATATTCAAATGTAGTATAATCGATATCATCTGCTATCGTTTCTTTATCTGTCTTTTTACCTTCATTGCAGGCTGCTAACAGAAATATGGTTGTAAGCATAAAGATTACTTTTTTCATTTTAATAAGAATCAGTTTGTTTTGTACTTATATTTTATAAGTGCCAACTCTTCATTGGCTTTAGAGATTTTGTTCTTCAAATCCGACTTATATTTAGCCATTTTATTTTGTGCCAATTCATCGCCTGTGGCAATTATTTGCAATGCTAGTATTGCAGCATTTAGTGCTCCGTTTATTCCTACAGTAGCTACTGGAATACCAGGAGGCATTTGAACTATTGCAAGTAATGCATCCATACCATCAAGTGAAGATTTTATAGGAACTCCAATTACTGGTATTGTTGTCATTGAAGCGATAACGCCTGGTAGATGTGCTGCCATGCCAGCTGCTGCAATAATCACTTTAATTCCTTTCTTTGCAGCTCCTTTTGCAAAAACCTCTACCTCTTCGGGAGTTCTATGTGCAGATAGAGCATTAACCTCAAAAGGAATCTCCATCTCATTTAAAAATTGAGCTGCTTTTTCCATAATGGGAAGATCTGATGTACTTCCCATTATAATACTTACTATTGGACTCATAGGTATAATCTATTTTCCAATAAATTCTTTATACTCGGCAGCGCTCATTAGTGTATCTACTTCCTCGGGGTTCTGTAGACTAATTTTAATAATCCATCCACCTTCAAATGGTTCTTTGTTAACAAGCTCAGGTGCATCTTCAAGTTTTTCATTAACTTCAAGTACTTCTCCTGTAACTGGCATCATCAGGTCGGAAACAGTTTTTACAGCTTCCACACTTCCAAATACCTCACCTTGTTCAACAGTTTCACCTTCAGTTGTAATATCGATAAATACAATATCTCCCAGTTCTTCTTGAGCAAAATCGGTAATACCAATATAAGCCTTGTTGCCCTCTACTCTTACCCACTCATGGTCTGTAGAATACTTAACATTTTCAGGAAAGTTCATAGTAATTCAAATTTTAAAAATATTTATATTATGTAAATGTACAATTTTTTTGTAAATATTAAAGCACTTATTTACACACCCAATTTCACAAATATAAATGCAACAGAAAAACCTAAAAGGAACCCTGCTATAACCTGCGAGAGTGTATGACGCTTGAGTATTAACCTTGAGGTGCCAATGGAGCCAGCGAGTAAAAACAGCCCTATAAATAGCCAGTATGGGTTTGAATGCTCAACATAATAACATACTGACATAACACCTCCTACAAGTCCTCCTATTCCAAACATATGTGCGCTAATCTTCCAGACTAATGTAATTAAAATGGCTATTATCATTATAGCAATAGATCCAGCCATCATAGTTATAAACCAGATGGGCATTTGTGCCTTATAGTAGAAAACCACCATTGCACTGTATGACAAAAGTGTAATAAAATAGGGGTAAAATCTTTCTCTTCTAACTTTTAATGATAAATCTGATATAAGTCCAATTCGTAATAGCAGATAAATCAGAATGCCAGGTATCACAAACGAAAAAAGCATAATAGGAGTTACAATGTGCCAGAATCTATTAGAGTATGCTACACCAAAATAGGTGTACATAAATAAAAGCATCACTCCGTAGGTTGGCATCAACAGTGGCTGGAAAACTGTGGATATTACATGTGAAATTGATTTCATTAGACAAAGTTAAAGTTTTTTTCTTAAACGTGCTACAGGAATGTTTAATTGCTCTCTATATTTTGCAACCGTCCTGCGTGCTATTACATACCCTTTTTCGTTAAGTATCTTAGTTAACAGGTCGTCTGTCAGTGGTTTAGAGGGGTTTTCATTCTCTATGCTTTCCTTTAATATTATCTTCACTTCCCTCGAAGAAATATCTTCTCCATCGGTTGTTTGCATAGCTTCAGAAAAGAAGTACTTCAAAGGGTATATTCCCGTGCTTGTTTGTACATACTTACTATTACTTACACGCGATATAGTAGAGATGTCAAAGCCTGTTCTTTCGGCTACATCTTTCAAAATCATGGGCTTTAGCGTAGTCTCATCTTCTGTTAAGAAAAAATCGTATTGAATATTTACAATAGCCTCCATAGTACTTTGCAGAGTGTTTTGCCTCTGCTTGACAGCATCTATAAACCATTTTGCAGAGTCAACTTTCTGCTTCATAAACAACATTGCCTGTTTGTCATCTGCAGACATGCTTGTTTTATTTTCACTAAACCCTTTTATCATTTCAGAGAAATTGCGATTCAATTGCAGGCTAGGTATGTTGCTGTTGTTAAGTTGTATAGTTATGATGTTATTATAATTATCTACAATAAAATCGGGAGTTATATTGTTCATAGCCGTTTGTATACTACCGCCAAGAGTGTTTCCTGGTTTGGGGTTTAACGAAACTATCTCCTCAATTACATCTCTTAGGTCATCTTGAGAAATACCAATCTGTCGGATAATTTTATCATAATGCTTTTTTGTAAACTCATCAAAATACTCTTCAATAATTTTAATGGCCAAATCAGCTTCATAACCATGTTTTAGTCGCCTCAACTGTATAAGCAAACACTCTTGCAAATCTCTAGCACCAACACCAGCTGGATCAAAATCTTGTATTTCATACAACATATCCTCCAATTGAAGAGGTGTAACATCCATTTGCTGCTGAAACAACAAATCATTAGATATAGACAATAAGTCTCGTTGCAAATAGCCGTTTTCGTCTATATTGCCTATGATATACTCGGCAATAATCTGCTTATTTTCATCTAAATCTAATAAACCTATCTGCTCTAATAAATAATCGTGAAGCGATTTATCATCAAAGTAACTAAATTCAGTGAAATCAGGCTCACTCTTGCCCGAAGAGAAATTTAACCTATAATCAGGCACATCATCATCCGATAAATAATCACCCAATATAATTTCCTCTTGTGTGAGATTCTCAGGCGAGTCAGTGTCTTCGCTACTTAACTCAGTATCTGTTGTTTCAATAGCAGGGTTATCTTCAATCTCCTGTTTTATACGTTCTTCTATTTCTACATTATTCAGTTCAATAAGCTTAATTACCTGCATCTGAAGAGGTGAAAGCCTTTGTAACTGTTTAAGTTCCTGTTGCTGTTTTAAAGCCATTTACAATATATATATCATTATGTCAGCAAAG
>DUUR01000137.1 GCA_012841425.1 Bacteroidales bacterium
AAAGCTAGGCGAGATCAAATTACTTGTGGGGAGGACAAATGAATAATGCGGAAGCTAAGCTGATAAAGGGGTGAGTGAGTGACAAAGGAAGAACTAAAGCAGATATACTACATAAACAAAGAAATCAAAATGTGGCAGAAAGAACTTGACCGCCTAGAATGTAAATCCCTTGTCAAAGGGCAAAAAATAACAGATATGCCATTCGGCAGTGGAACGAGTGATAAAGTGGCAGATTTGGCAATAGAGAAAGCAGACATCAAGCTAATTATTGAGGGTAAGTTGAAAGAGATACAATTGCAGCGTAAGAGGATAATAGAGTACATAAACAGTATAGATGATAGCTTGTTAAGACAGATTATGTTTTTTAGAAATGTATCTTGTATGACATGGAATCAAGTTGCAAACGAGATAGGAAGTACGGAGAATTGTGTCAAGCAGATTTATAGCAGGCATTTTAAAAAAGAAACAGGGCCTTAATCTTGGCCCTTTTCTATTTTCTCTTCAATCGATTTAATTACATACGCTCTAAGGCTCATATTTGCCTTTTTAGCGGCATTAGAGTATCTAGTGTAATCTTCATCCTTTATTCTTATAGATAATGATTTTAGGGTGTTTAAATACTTTTGAGTAGCTTTTTTCTGTGCTTGTGTATATGGCATGATGCACCTCCTTTGATAAATACTATAACATAATTAAATATAACACGCTATATACATATTGCACATATAACACGCTATATATTTGTGAATTATGTCAATTGATATATAACACGTTATATAGTATACTGTATACATAAGGAACAGCAAATAAAACAAATTATGGAGGAAATAAAAATGCAAAACATGAACAGTATAGGAAATAAATATGAAATAACAATGTTTCAATGGTATGAAATTTTAGCAAAGGCACAAAAGAGATTAGATGAAAGTATAGAATGCAATAGAAGATTTGGTGATAATGAAGAGTGGATTTTAGAAGATACTGAAAAATTAAATAAAGTAAAAATAGAAGTTGAAGAAATCGAACAGAAAATGAAAGTTAAGAATTTACCTGTTAACTTTGAACGTGTTAAAGAAATAGCCTTTAAGTCAATTTTAAATAAATAACATAAAAGGTTTGCGGTCAACCTTAAAACCGCAAATAACTTATAAGGGTAATTAAATGACGATAAATGAATTCGAGACTCACAACAGAGATAAAAGAATTGGAAATAGTTTGTATCGCATATGTAAAAGCATGGAAACAAAAAAGTGGTATATCTTAGAATTGTATAGTGATGAATTTAATTGGGTTGGGTATAAGGCACATTTCAAAGATAGTTTAATAGAAGTGATAGATGCTTTCAATAGAATAACAACTGAAAAAGAAATAATATCATTAAGACCATAACACTTAAAACTTGTCACACATGTCACGATTGCATGTAGTAATATGATAGTATGAGAAATTGACAACAAGAGATTTTCATATCCTCCTTAGCCCACAGGGGCAAATACAGAAAAGGCATTTGACGAAAATTAATCGTTGAGTGCCTTTTTCAATGAAAGA
>DUUR01000138.1 GCA_012841425.1 Bacteroidales bacterium
GGTTTGAGGTTACGACCATGGAAGATGCCGTTAAAGAAGGCAATATTTTTGTTACTACTACAGGCAATAGAGATGTTATAACAATTGATCATTTACAAAAAATGAAAGATCAATCGATAGTATGTAATATTGGTCACTTCGATAATGAAATACAAGTTGATGCTCTTGTGAACTATCCAGGAATTGCCCATCTTAATATAAAACCTCAAGTAGATAAATATACCTTTCCAACAGGAAATTCAATTTTCTTGCTGGCTGAAGGTCGTTTGGTTAATTTAGGTTGTGCTACTGGTCACCCCTCATTTGTAATGAGTAATTCTTTCACTAATCAAACCCTAGCACAGATCGATCTTTGGCAAAAAGATTACGAGGTGGGTGTTTATAGGTTACCAAAACAATTGGATGAAGAAGTTGCAAGACTACACTTGGAGCAAATAGGTGTAAAACTTACTACTCTTACACAAAAGCAAGCAGAATATATAGGGGTTTCAGTTGACGGACCATATAAACCCGAGCATTATAGGTATTAATTTATACAGAAAGGACAATATTTTTTTGTTCATATAGTCTTTAGACTCAGGAAGGTATTTTTTTTAAGTTAAATTAATTCCAATTTAAGTGATAAAAAGGTTGCAAGATTAAAATAAAGATTTTATCTTTGCACTCGCTTTTGAAAGAAAGCATCAGGTCGATTCGCTAGCTCAGCAGGTAGAGCACATCCCTTTTAAGGATGGGGTCCTGGGTTCGAACCCCAGGCGAATCACAACCAACAAAAACCACATCTTTCTAACTGAATGATGTGGTTTTTTTAATTGGTAAAAGAACATACTAAACTTGGTAAAAGAAAAAGCTAATGCAAATTATAAATTCGCATTTAAAGGCAGATACATAAAAGAGATTAGTCTAATTCCGAAGATTTTTATAATGTTATTATCATTCCCATGGTATTATTTGGAATAACTTAAAGGCAAATACTACTATTAATAACTTTAAATCTTTTTGAAACACAATTATTCTTATTATCTTTGCACCCGCAAATACAAAATAATATTCATTCATAAAAGAACTACTAAATGGCAACAAAATTACGTTTACAAAGAAGAGGACGCAAAAATTATCCCTTCTATCAAATTATTGTTGCAGATAGCAGAGCTCCACGAGATGGAAAGTATATTGAGAGGATAGGATCATATAATCCGAACACAAATCCTGCTACAATCACTTTAGATTTTGAAAGAGCTTTGTATTGGCTGCAAACAGGTGCTCAACCTACAGATACTGTAAGAAATATACTATCTAACGAGGGAGTATTGATGAAGAAACATCTTTTAGGAGGTGTAGCAAAAGGCGCATTTGATGAAGCTGAAGCTGAAAAGAGATTCAATTCTTGGAAAAGTAATAAACTCCAAGAAGAAAAAACTGAAATTACACGTGACGAAGAGAAAAAGCGTGCAGAAGAAAAAGCTAGTTTAGATGCAGAGAAAGAAGTAAATAAAGCAAGAGCTGAGGCTTTGGCAAAAAAGAAAGCTGAAGA
>DUUR01000139.1 GCA_012841425.1 Bacteroidales bacterium
CCAAACACAGCTTTCAACACAATAGCTGCAATCAATAACGATTTTTTCATATTGTAATTTTAGTAGATTTCTTAACTGTTTATTTTTATTATTACGATCTTATAATAAAGTAATTACCATCTAATAATATAATTATCACGCTCATATAATAAAACTATCATGCTTTAATAATAAAATCATATCGTCAAGTAAAGCTTCAAAACGGAATTTTAACAATCAACTGAATATTCCTACCTGGTTCAGGTGCATTTAGCTTCCTATAGAAACTAAGGTGGTTCATAAACGATGTGTTAAAAACATTATCAACTTGTAGCAATGTAATAAACATTCTACCACCAATACGCCAATGCGCGTATGCCGAAATATTCCAAAGCGTTGCACCAGGGGTTGCTAACTCGTTGCGAGCAACAGAAGCCTGATCCATCACCAACCTATTCTCAAGCTTAAATTCATAATTAGATATTAAATTGCTATCCCTACTGTTACCAGTATATGTTATATCTGTAGTCACCACTGCAGGAGGAGTAAACGGCAAAGCATAATTATCGGTAAGATTTCTATTAAAAACATACTCAACATCTCCATTCACGCTCCACCTCCTATTAATCTCATAACCCACCATAAGCTCACCACCCGCCACCAAAGCCTCCGCCTCGTTGTATCGGTATATCTGACCAGCGTGGGGCAGAACCGACCAATCTCCAGTGGGCTCCAAATATATATAGTTCTTAAACCAACTCACAAACGGATTCAATCTCGCATTAAACCCACCATTTTCATATTTATAATCAATATCTAGCTGATAACCCCTTTCGGAGCTCAAATCGCCGTTCCCTTGCTCGTGTCTAAAAGCGCCATGATGAAGACCATTACTACTCAACTCATTAGCACCTGGATACCTAAAACTCCTTCCCACATTCAATTTTAAAGAATGGAAAATAGAAGGACGATATTCAAGCCCTACAGAACCCGACAAATCTCCAAACACCCTATTTAAGTTGGCCGACCTCATAGCATAAAACTCCACATTCTCTTGCGTATACCCTTGCAACACCAAAAACTCTGCCAGCAAAGGATCGTAAAACTCACTCACATTAAGCCTACCCATGTCGTATCTAACACCTCCGGTAAGCAAAAACTCCTCATTAAGCCTCACACTATTAATCCAAAACAAACCGCCCGAAAGTCGCTCAAACTCAGGCAATAAAAACGAGTATCCACCTACCCTATTGTGCTGATACTCTATAGAGCCCCCCAGTGTTTTGCTCCATCGCTCACCTTCGTCCTTTACATACCTAGCACTACCCGATAAAGTGTTGAGTCTAAATTGCAGTTCCACATCCGGCTTTACTAAAGGAGCCTCCTGATTACCGTAGTGAGTATGAAAAGCCGATAACTCCTCTCGTCTATTCTGCTGATACCCAATATCAAACACAAACTTATCGTTATCCAGAACTTTCAGCTCGTTATTCCAAATCAACTTAAAATGATTAGACGTAGCAAAAGGCATATCAATATTTCTAAAGCCTCCATCATGTGCAACTCGCTCTAGCGACGGTATACCGTGAGCTCCAGGGTAAAAACCATTCTTACTATAAATATCAGATAAATGCAACCAACTGCTGAAGTTGTCACTGCTATAATTTCCCGATATGGCTAGATTAGCCTCACTGCCCGCTGTATTCTTCATCCTGCCGTTATGCACAGGCAAGCGCCAAGTAAGATATTCAATAGTATCGGTAGGCACCCTGTAATCGCTATAGCTCTGCACAGTAGCACGACCACGCACAAAAATGCTACCCCTCTTAATACTTGCCGAAACCGAAGCACCCAATAAATCGTTGTTACTCTTAGCAATCAGACTAGCATCTCCCCAAAACATATCCTCATAAGGAATTACTGGGGTCAGAATTTCTATTACACCACCAATAGCATCAGAACCGTAGAATAGTGACATCGGACCTTTATGAACACGCACACCATCAACATCATACTGATCAATCTCAAGTCCATGGTCGGCACCCCACTGCTGATTCTGTTGCACCACTCCCTTGTCAACCACCGCTACGCGGTTAAACCCAAATCCTCTTATCACGGGCTTCGAGAAACCAGCACCAATATCCATCGACGAAATACCAGCTATGGAAGACAAAGTCTGCATAAAATTAGTAGAACTGTTCTTAAGAAGATAATTCTTACCAACCTCAGTAACGGGTAGCGACGAAGCAACCCCGTTAAAGCCTGCCCTCTCAGCATCTACCCTCACCTCTTGCAGCAGAAGTGGCGACGGTTGCATATGAAGATGCACAAGAGTGTCACGAACCAAGCTAATAGGGATCAACAGATCTTCATAACCAATAAAACTAACTTTTAATAAATAGTTAGCAGCAGCCAATCCCTCAAAAGAGAAATACCCATTCATATCGGCCTGAACATGCCTACCCTCTGGTTCCAATGAGACGGTAGAAGCCACCAAATAAGTTTCATTTTCAGCATCATGCACAAAACCACCAATAGATATACCCTGCGAAAAAGCATGCAATAGCCCCACTGTCAAAAACAGTATCGTAAAAGATAACCTCATCCTCTATGCCTGTTTGTTATTACAACTAGCACACACCCCTTCAATCACCACAAACACTTCATTCTGCACAAAATCTGCTGGTAGCTCAACTTCAAACTTTGTCATCCCTTCAAGGCAAAACACATCATCACA
>DUUR01000140.1 GCA_012841425.1 Bacteroidales bacterium
ATGTCTTATTTTTAGGAATTGGATCGGAAGAAAATCCAGAAAGAACAAAGAGCTTAAGCGATAATCTAACCAAGGCTGGCATTAATAATATATATTATGAGTCACCCGGAACTGCTCATGAATTTCTTACATGGCGCAGATGCTTAAATGAATTTGCACCATTGTTGTTCAAATAAAACTCAATTGATTATGTGAAAAATTCTGAATAGAAAAGTTGTCTCTAATTTCTCACGAATCTTATTATGAAACATTTGTCAAAGGGCTTATTAATTATTTTACCTCAATAGCTTCGCTGCACCTACATGCTTTCACTTCAGAAATTATTAACATTAAATTGAATGATGGTGAAGTAGTTACCACTCGACTGTGTTTACCCGAACAAGGAGAGAGAGACAGACAGAATTGTCATTCCTGTTCATGGTACTGGGCCATTTACATATCTCACTCAACGAGACGGCTTTAACTATTACGATGTACTTGCTGAGGGGTTTTGTGATAAAGGTGCAGGTTTTTTCACCTATAACCGAAGAAAAGATTCTATCTGGGAACTATTCTGAAGGATTACAGAAACTCTTTGACACATCGGTCGAAATATAAACTTAATTTAACTCAAATGATGAAACGAATATTTACTACAGCAATACTTGTTACTTTCAGCTTAATGATAAGTTTGAGTCAAGAAAGTGGCAAGCAGTGGCTCAACATTAATTATGGAGGAAATGACAAAGAATATCATAACCTCGATATCTATTTGCCCAACACAGATAAACCATCATATAAAGCTATCGTAATAATATACGGTAGTGCTTGGTTTGGCAATAATATGAAGCAATTTACATTCGATGCCTTTGGTAAGCAGATACTCGAAAGCGGATTCGCAGTAGTCTCAATAAACCACAGGTCTAGTTCTGATGCTGCATACCCAGCTCAGATAAACGATGTTAAGGCGGCCATTAGATTTATAAGAGCAAATGCAGATAAATATAATATCGATGAGTCTTTTATTGGGATAACTGGCTTTTCATCAGGTGGACATCTTGCCTCACTAGCAGGAGCAACCAATAATGTTAAAGAGTATACCATAAATGAAACAACAGTTGACATAGAAGGCAGTGTTGGCGAATACACCTCATTCAGCAGTACTGTAAACGCGGTAGTCGATTGGTTTGGCCCCATAGATATGGCTCTTATGGATAATTGCAAAGGCCCCAAGGAAGGAGACTCACCCGAAGCAGCACTTATAAGAGGTAATCCTGCCGACAATCTTGATATGATCGCAATGCTTAATCCCATCACGTTTCTTGACAGAAGAGATCCAAAGTTTTTAGTTATTCATGGCGATGCAGATAATGTTGTTCCTCATTGCCAAAGTGAACTTTTTGCTGATGCATTAAAAGAGAATGGATTACTTACAGAATTTATATCTGTACCTGAAGGGCAGCACGGACCGGTTACATTTAATGACAGTACGTTAAAAAAAATGACCAATTTTTTCTTAAATGAAGCTGCAATACAAGCACAACCAGGCAGACG
>DUUR01000141.1 GCA_012841425.1 Bacteroidales bacterium
AAGTTTTTAGACGCTACTTTAGGATCGTCGCTAAAGAATTCTTCACCGTCTACTAATATTTTTGTAATTGCCCTACCATTAACTGTAATATTTCCCTCGTTATCTACTTCAACTCCTGGCATTTTCTTCAATAAATCTTCAACTACAGCACTCTCAGTAACTTTATACGAGTCGGCATTATACTCAAGTGTATCACCCTTTACTACTATTTCTGCTGCTTTTGCGGTGACAACGGCCTCAGATAGTAAAATATTATCATCACTCATAGTTAGTCTGCCTAAATTCACAACGGGGGTAGACGAAGACACTTCAACATCTTCAAACAGATCGTTGTAACCAATATATGATACTTGTAATATATAGGAACCATTTCTAACGGGTATGCTAAAACGTCCATCTAAATCTGATGCTTTTCCTGTTACAAAAGCACTATCCGATTTTTGTAAGACTCTAACATTGGCTTGGGGTATGGGATCTTCTGTAGCTTCAGAATATAACTGCCCTGTAATACTGCGACCAACATCAGTTTGTGCAGAAATAGAAAGTAAAGACAACAAAAACAGACTCACAAAGAAATAGAATTTTTTCATAAAATAAATTTATATAGATGAAACTTTAATCAACTGCAACAAAAATATACTAAGGTGTCTCTTACAACAAATCAAATAGACAAACCCTATGTTTTCATCGACCAACAAAGGGTTATAGACTTTTAATTAGTATCAGATTGTAAATTAAAATGCAGAATATGCTTCAATTCAAATAAAATATTCATATTTTTGACGCTTTGTCTAATTCATATAAGAAATTTATAAACATATTTAATTAAATAATAATCCAACTTATTATGTTAAAATCGTTACGAAGTGAAGACTGGGTTGCAACCATGATTGGGGCTACTATATTGATATTAGTGATAATTGCACCTTCTGTTATGTGGAATAATATATATATGTCATTAATTATTGCACTACTCTCTTATATTGGTTATCTATTTATGGGTAACAAAGATAAAGGTCAATTTTTTATCTCCTTTGCATTTATTTATGTTTTAGCACAACTAGCAAGCTATTTATCATCACTTGCTCCAATTAAGACAATCGGTTTGGAATCTGTATTCTTTGCTGTTCTAATAGGTTTGATTATAAGAAATACTGTGGGGCTCCCAAAATTGCTAGAATCTGCAGTACGAAGTGAGTATTACATCAAAGCAGGTTTGGTAATATTAGGAAGTTCAATACTTTTCAAAGAAATTATGAGAGCAGGTGCACTAGGAATGATACAAGCAATGATAGTGGTACTTGCTGTTTGGTACTTCAGTTTTTGGATTGCAACAAAAGCATTTAAGATAGATAAAGAAATGTCGATGCTGCTTTCTAGTTCAGTCTCTATATGTGGTGTATCTGCTGCTATTGCAACTAGTGGGGCGATAAAAGGAGATCCTAAGAAACTTTCATTTGTAATTTCACTAGTATTGATAGTTGCAATTCCTATGATGTATCTTTTGCCATATCTTGCAGGACTCATGGGACTCTCACAAGAAGTTGCTGGAGCATGGCTAGGGGGCACAATTGACACCACAGCAGCAGTAGTTGCATCAGGTAAGTTTATTGGCGAAACTGCCGAGCAGTATAGTGTAATTATAAAATCGGCACAAAATGTTTTGCTTGGAGTAGCAGCCTTCGTTATCTCAATTTACTGGTCATATAAAGGAACCAATAACGAAATAAGACCTACTGGAAGTGTACTTTGGGATAGATTCCCTAAATTTGTATTAGGCTTTCTTGTAGCCTCTTTAATATTCAGTTTTGCATTTGATATGGAGACTGGAAAAGAATTATCGCGTATTGCCAATAGAGGTTCAAGAGGGTTACTATTTTCATTAGCTTTTATATGTATAGGACTTGAAACCGACTTCCGCTATATCTTTAAGAAAGAGAACTCAAGATATATTTGGTCTTTTCTTACTGCTCAAACATTTAATGTAATTATCACTTTAGTAGTGGCATGGCTATTATTCTCTCAATTATAATTCTTTGGCTACTTTAAGCCATTTGAAATTTGCGTGCTCGGTTGTTATGTCTTTCCATGACTCAACATTAAACTCGAAGCATGCAGTTGATGCGGTAGGTAAATTATCTAGGCTTACGCCTAAAGTATTTATTAATTCTGTAAGACCAGGATTGTGCCCAACGAAAACGCAACTGTTTATATCATTTGGTAACTTAGAAATTACATTCATAATCCAACGTGCTGGTGCAAAGTATAGATTCTGGTCGGTCTGAATTTTATCTTCAGAGTATTTCATTCCATCTGCTGCAAGTATTGCTGTTTCATGCGCTCTTTTTGCAGATGAAGAGAGGATCAGGTCGGGAGTTCCATTTCTCTTATAAATAAATGCTCCCATATCAGTAGCATTTGTTTGTCCTCTTTCAGTAAGTGTTCTATCGTAATCATCTTTGGCCATTGTATCTTGCTCTGCTTTTCCGTGGCGGAAGATAATGAGTTGTTTCATATACTTTTTAATTTTATTAGTAGTTTGAAAATGCATAAAACTATCTGCAAATTTAGTTATAATATTTTGGTTTGAAATCATTATATTATTTTGTCTGACAATTCAAATCCCTCAATTATTTATTTTCACCTCATCTTCTTCTATAAATCAAACCTTTATTGCTATTTTTGATATTTGAAACATATACCTATAAATTATGACAAAAAAAATCAGAGTTACAGTAGGAGTTATTGTTGCTATAATTATCATATTGCTGATTGG
>DUUR01000142.1 GCA_012841425.1 Bacteroidales bacterium
ATTGGACAGGGCTCATTTGGATTACAGTGGCTTAATCCCAAAACACAACCATCGAAAAAATCATTACCTTCAATTGCTTTTATTATTTCGGCTATAGTTACTGAATGAATGTTTTCTTCTTTAACATCATAACCTCCATTGGGTCCTGTCTGTGAACTAATTATTTCACTTTTTGATAATACTCCAAGTATTTTACTTGTGAATGCTTCTGGAGAATCTATATTTTGTACTATATCGCCAATTTTTACTCGTTTATTTTCTAGCGATTGTGAAGCTATATACAAAACGGCTTTAATTCCATATTCACAAGTTTTTGAAAACATAAATTGTTCCTCCTTCCATTTATGATATATTGTTATTAATTATAAGTGAGAACCTTTTTTGAATTTAACTGTTATGATTAAACACTTTAAAAATATCACGAATGTATTAGCAAAGATATATTAATAATTTTAATCTCAGACAAAAATGTCGATAATATTTATATGACTATATATGATATCAGATTAACTTTGAAAGTTAAATAAAACATAAAAAGAGGGCAAAATAAAACAATAGGAACTGGAAACTGTTCTTATGATGACTCATTATAATTAATTAAAACATACAATAAGAATACATTAAAGGAGCTAATATGGCAAACAAAAATGCTAAGAAGAAGACTGAATTGTCTAAGGATAAATTACTGGAAATGCATCGTATGATGTTGGATATCCGCAATTTTGATAATAAGGTTAACCGTCTTGTAAAAAGAGGTGTTGTACCGGGTATGACACATTTCTCGGTAGGTGAAGAAGCAGCAAATGTTGGAGCAGTTGCTGCTTTAAATATAGGTTCTGATCTTATCACATCTAACCATCGTGGTCATGGGCAGAGCATTGCTCTAGGTATTGATCTTAATGAGATGATGGCTGAAATAATGGGTAAAGCTACTGGCACCTGTAAAGGTAAAGGTGGGTCTATGCATATTGCTGATCTGGATGGAGGTAATCTTGGAGCAAACGGAATTGTAGGAGGTGGAATGGGAATGGCCATTGGTGCTGCTCTAACTCAGAAGTTGAAAAATACAGGTAAGATTGTAGTGTGCTTCTTTGGAGACGGTGCTTGTAATGAAGGTACATTTCATGAAACTTTAAACATGGCATCCATATGGAAATTGCCTGTAATCTTCTACTCTATTAATAACATGTATGGAATTAGTACCCCAATTAGTAGTGTTATAAATATTGATTATAATTATAAGCGTGCAGCTTCATACGGTATACCTGGACACTTTATTGAAGATGGTAATGATTTGATGGCAGTCTATAATAAGTTTGAAGAGCTTGTAGATTATGTACGTGAAGGTAATGGACCAGTATTGGTTGAGTCAATTACTTATCGTTATTTAGGTCACTCTACATCAGATCCTGGTAAATATCGCACTAAGGAAGAAGTAGATAAATGGAAAGAAAAAGATCCAATTCCTCGCTTTGAAAAATATTTATTAGACAGTAAGATTGCAACAAAACAAGATATAGAAGCTATAGAGAAATTATCTGAAGATGCAGTGGAAGAGTCTGTTAAGTTTGCCTTAAGTAGTCCCGAACCTACATTAGAGTCAGCTTTTGAGGATATTTTTGCACCTTGATTTTTAATTGCCAATTTATTATAATAAAGTGATTGACCTAAATGGTCTCAAAATATAAAAACAGCTCAGATAAAATATAGATGGAAAAAGAAACAAAATTAATGTCGGTCCGTGATGCAATAATCATGGCAATGTCCGAAGAGATGCGACTCGATGAGAACGTTTTTCTTATGGGAGAAGACGTGGGAATTTTTGGCGGTGATTTCGGCACATCGGTTGGTATGCTGGAAGAGTTTGGTAAGGAGAGAGTTCGTGATACTCCAATATCAGAGAATGCAATCTCAGGTGCTGCAATTGGTGCTGCAATGACTGGTTTACGTCCTATTGTTGATGTTACATTTATGGATTTCATTGTTTATATGATGGACAATATTGTAAATCAAGCAGCCAAAACAAGATATATGTACGGTGGAAAAGGTCAAATTCCTGTTGTGTTCCGTGCTGCAGCTGGTGGTGGTGTTGGGTCAGCGGCTCAGCACTCGCAGTCGTTGGAAGCATGGTTTACGCATATACCAGGACTAAAAGTAATTGCTCCTGGTACTCCAGCAGACGTAAAAGGCTTATTAAAGGCAGCTATAAGAGATAACAATCCTATAATATTCCTTGAGTACAAGGCTCAGTATAATATGAAAGGAGAAGTACCTACCGATCCAAACTTTGTGCTTCCTATAGGTAAGGCAGATATTAAGCGTGAGGGTAAAGATGTAACTGTAGTAACATACGGACGCATGCTTGAAAGAGTGATGCAAGCATCTCAAGAAGTTTATGAGGCAGAAGGGGTAGAGGTTGAGGTCGTTGATTTACGAACTCTTGCTCCTCTGGATAAAGATGCCGTTATTCAATCTGTTAAAAAAACTGGGAAAGTTCTTTTAGTAAATGATGCGCACAAGACAAGTGGATTCATTGGTGAAGTAGCTGCAATGATTGCGGAGAGTGAAGCATTCGATTATTTGGATGGTCGTATACTCCGACTAGCAGGAGAAGATGTGCCAATTCCATATAACCAGACTCTAGAGACTGCAATGATTCCAAGTGTAGAACGAATAAGGAAATATATTCTCAGATTAGTCAATAACCGATAAAAACTGAGTGGATGGAAAAAAGAAAGATGAGGGCAACACCTGCTGCAAGAGCTTTGGCTAAGCGTTTAGGTGTGGATTTGCTTAGTGTAATCGGTACTGGTTATAAAGGTAGAATTCACAAGGATGACGTTGCTGGCTTTAATTATGAAGACAAAACACATGTTTCTCCTCTAGCGCAGCGAATTGCTGATATACATAATATAGATCTAAAAGGAGTTATTGGAACAGGATTCCGCAATAAGATTATGAAAGACGATGTTCTTCAATTTATTGAAGATCCCGAAATTAAATCGCGCTTTATGCTAGATGATTTTGGATATCAGATGGTTACATCTGGTCCTGTTGCAACTAAAACAACTCCTGTAAAACAGGCGGATGTTGTTAAAGGAGAAACTGTTGAGGGATCTGCTCAACAAGAGGAGTCAGAAACCATTAAAATGACTCAGATGCGTAAGATTATATCTAAACGTATGTCAGAGAGTTTCTTTGGTGCCCCAACATTTATACAGACCTGGGAAATAGATATGACGGAGTTGTTGGCACTTCGTAAACGACTTATTGATCCAATTATGGAGAAAACAGGTAAGAAGGTTACAGTAACTGACCTGATTTCAATGGCTGTAATTAAAACATTGCCAAAACATAAGTACATCAATTCGAGTATGAATAAAGAGGCCACTGAGATTACATTCCATAACTATGTAAACCTTGGAATAGCTGTAGGCTTAGATGAAGGACTTCTAGTGCCTGTTGTAAAAGGTGCAGATAAAATGTCTCTTACCGAATTCGTAGTTGCGATGAAGGACTTGACCGAACGTACTTTTTCAAAGAAATTGTTGCCAGATGAGCAAGCAGGTAGTACATTTACTATTAGCAATCTTGGTATGTATGGTGTAGATGA
>DUUR01000143.1 GCA_012841425.1 Bacteroidales bacterium
CATATTATTAGAGTTACAATGTGGGGAGTGAGTGATGGAGATTCTTGGAAAAACGGGTTTCCTGTAAGAGGAAGAACAGACTATCCACTGCTTTTTGATCGTGATCATAACCCAAAGCCTGTGGTAACACAATTAATAAGTGAATATACAGGACAAGATAAATAAAAAAAGAACTATTCAATAAAAAGAACACAACGATGTTTAGATCTATTTTAAAAAATAATGGAGTATTATTTTCTTTAGCAATCTTATTAGCAATGAGTTGCGGAAGCAACAAGTCGGCTAATACAAAAGCTTATGACAATCAGCAGGCTACGGTATCAGCCAATCCGTATCTTCCTTTGTGGGAACACCTTCCCGACGGGGAGCCACGAGTTTTTGAAGACCCCGATAACCCAGGTAAATACAGGGCATACATTATAGGCTCACATGACTTAAGATACACTAGTTATTGCGGTCCTGATATTAGAGCATGGTCTGCACCAGTTGAAGACTTATCTAACTGGCGTGATGAAGGTCCTATTTTTACACATTTTGTAAATGGACAATGGGATGTTATGTACGCTCCTGACCTTGTTGAAGTTATTAGAAAAGACGGAACTAAAGAGTATTATTTATATCCACATAGTAGAGGTCCGGGCAGAGAAGCTATGGTAGCCAAAGGAGATAGACCCGACGGTCCTTTTACTCCTATAAATCTCACAGAAGATGGGGCTAATACTATTCCAGGAAGTATAATGGGCTTCGACCCTGCTGTTTATATTGATTATATTACCGACCCCAATGATCCTGACTATGAAATTGGATTCAGAGCATACGGATACTGGGGTTTTCAGAGATCACTTGCCGGTGAGCTCGATCAGAATACAATGTATTCATTAAGACCAGGTAGAGAAGTAATTGATTATTTTATTCCTGCAAGCTCTCGCTACGGAGTTATAAGAGATCCGGAGGGAACTGAGTATCCTAATGTTTTTCCAGGTGAGGATTTGGGTGCATTCAATTTTTTTGAAGCTGCTTCAATTCGTAAAATAGGCAATAAATTTGTTTGGGTTTATAGCGGGTACTCTGGTCCTGACTATGGACTTTCTAGTACAAACTCAGCACTACGTTACGCGTATGGTGACACCCCACTAGGACCTTGGAAAAGTGGTGGCGTTCTGGTAGACTCACGTGCAGTGGTATTGAATGAAGATGGTACGGCACTTCAAACAACTTATGCTGGTCACAATACTCATGGTAGTATTGAAAAAATTAATGATCAGTGGTACGCTTTTTATCACAGAGCTCCAAGAGGTTTTGGCAATGCGCGTCAGCCAATGGTAGCACCTGTTACTATTGAATGGGATGAGGCATCAGTTGCTGATGGAGGTAAAGTGGTAATTAGAGCTTATGACCCATATGCCGAAAACAGCATTTGGACTGCTAAAGATAGCAATGGAAATGAATATAAAGGCGCTGAGGTTACTTCTGAAGGATTTAATATATATGGCTTGGATCCGTATAAATATTATTCGGCCGGATATGCCAGTTACCTATCTGACATAGGTCTTCAGCAAGATTCTTGGGATATTTGGGACAACGATATGCCGGTATCAAACGTAAAAGATAAGGATATCGTGGGTTATAAGTATTTTGGATTTGGAGGTCTTGACAAAGACACGAAAGGCTTAAAGGCTTTTAAAGGAACAGAACCAGGTAATGAAACTTCATTCAATTTATTCTTGAGACCCAGAACTGATAAAGAATTTAAAGTTAATATCATGTTGGATGGTCCTTGGGAAAATAATGTTTGGAATGGCAAGAAAATTGGTGAGATTAAAATACCAGCCAACTCTTTACAAGAGATCACTAAATTTAGTGTGAATGTTTCTGAGTATGTAGACAATCTTGATAAAAAGAATGCTATTTATCTTGTTGCCGAAGGTAACTCAGAGGTCCTTGTGGATTATATTGGTTTGGGGTTCAGTTCAAAAAACAAGGAGTTGAATAGACCAATAGTTCCTAAAGTAAGTATTATGGCGAACGGTGAATTGTTAGACCTTCCGGAGACTCCAGTAAGATCTACAAATAGTAATGGAATAACTGAGTATAATCTTTATGAGGCTACTTATAATGTACCTTCTAGCTCCGTTGATAATCCTAATATCACTGCCACATCTACAAATGAAGATGTAAAAATTGACATTACTCAAGGAGTTACAAATTCAGAAGCTGCCATTGTAAATTTCGATTACAAGGGAGTGGTTAAAACGTATAAGATTAATCTTACTAAAGAATAAACATATGTTTAAGAAAATGTAATTAAATTTAGAACGCAGAGTATTACAATTTATAGTCTGCGTTCTTTTTCAATCATTATATTTTATATCTTTGTTAAATATAATGATTGAAATTCACAAAATAAAAGTATCATATAATGAGTGTATTATATCCATATGTCTCAATTGACTGTGTTATATTTGGATTTGACGGAGAAGAATTAAAAATACTTCTAATTGAACGCAATATAAGTAATGCTGAAAAAGGCCTAAGTGATAAAAAATTGCCTGGAAGCATTATATTTGAAGATGAAGATCTTGATGATGCCGCATATAGGATTCTTAATGACCTTACTGGATTAAAAAATATTTACCTTACTCAGTTCCGAAGTTTTGGTGACCCGGAACGAGCAAACAAGCCAAGAGATAAGCAATGGCTAGAAAGAACTACGCAATTAAAAATTGGTAGGTTAGTAACGGTTGCATATGTTGCCCTTATTAAAATTAATAGAAGAATTATATTTCAATCAGAAAACACTACTGCAAGATGGTATGATTTGAAGTCGCTATTGGAAATGCAACTAGCATTCGACCATAGCCAGATTGCTTTAGAAGCCCTCAAATTCATTCGCAACAAAATACAATATGAGTCTCACACACTCTTTGAGCTTCTTCCCAACAAGTTCACTATGACTCAACTGCGTAATCTTTATGATACTATTTTGGAGACAAAATCTGATGTACGTAATTTTCA
>DUUR01000144.1 GCA_012841425.1 Bacteroidales bacterium
AAGCGCTTCCTGCTTTTCTAACAATGATTATGATGCCTTTTGCTTTTAGTATTGCTCAGGGTATCGTGTTTGGAATGTTGTCATTTGTGTTTATGAAAGCGTTGAGTGGCAAATGGAAACATATATCGGTAACTATGTGGGTAATATTTGTTCTATTTATAGTGAAAATGGTACTTGATGGCATGAAGGTTATATAGTTGTTTCTCATTTGTGTTTTATGGATGTTTTTACTACTTTTGCACTCTTATACAATTAATTATCTAAGAAATAACAATATAATTTTATGGCAACAACCGCTGATATCAGAAACGGCATGTGCATCGATATAGATGGACAATACTATTTTATAACAGAGTTTCTTCATGTTAAACCTGGCAAAGGTGCTGCTTTTGTAAGAACTAAACTCAAAAATGTTACTACCGGACGTGTTTTTGATAAAACTTTTAACGCTGGTGTGAAAATTGATGAAGTACGTATTGAGCGTCGCCCATTTCAGTTTCTTTATAAAGATGATATGGGATATAATTTTATGAATACAGAAACTTTTGATCAGATTCCTATTCCAGGAGATCAAATAGAGGGTGTTCAGTTTTTGAAAGAAGGTGATGTTGTAGAGGTTCAGATTCACGCAGATAGTGGTACTGTGCTTACTGCCGAAATGCCAGTTCACGTTGTACTTGAAGTGACATACACCGAGCCAGGAATAAAGGGTGATACTGCAACTAATGCTTTAAAACCTGCTACACTAGAAACTGGTGCTGAAGTTCGCGTACCGCTATTTATTGATACTGGTGAAAAGATTAAAATTGACACCAGAAATGGTTCTTATGTAGAACGTGCCAAGTAAAGGCTGAGTTAGTAAAATTAATAGCTATATTTGCTCAATATCAGTTAACCATTATGAGCAAATTAAGTATTAAACAGTGGGCCGAGGAAGATCGACCAAGAGAGAAATTATTATTGAAAGGTGTTTCATCACTCTCAGACTCAGAGCTTATAGCAATTCTTATAGGGTCGGGTAATAAAGAAGAGAGTGCAGTGGAGCTTGGTAGGCGTATTTTATTAGAGTCTAATAACGACCTAAATATGTTGGCTAGATTGGGTGTTACTGATTTAGTTAACAATTTTAAGGGAATAGGTGAAGCCAAAGCAATTACAATTATTGCTGCTCTAGAGCTTGGAAGAAGAAGGAAAACTAGTGAGCGTACTGAGAGGAGGAAGATTACCTCCTCCAGAATCGCTTACGAGGAGTTTATTCCACTTCTTGCCGATTTAAATCACGAGGAGTCATGGGTATTATTAACCGATAGGTCGAATAGGGTAGTATCTACTCTTCAGGTAAGCAGAGGTGGAATATCTGGCACTGTTGTTGATATCCGTCTTATACTTCGTGAGGCTTTAAATAAATATGCATCGGGGATTTTTTTGGGACACAATCATCCCTCAGAAAACTGTAGGCCAAGCCCGCAAGATCAGCAGATTACAAAAAAACTAAAAGAGGCGGCACGATGGATGGATATAGTGCTTCTTGATCATATCATTGTTTGTGGCGATACATATTTTAGTTTTGCTGATGAAGGAATCATCTAGTTTATTTAAACAATTTGATTGATTTGAGGTTTAATAAAAAAACTATTAGATTATGAATAAAGAATTACAAGCTTTACAAGATAAAATTGTGGATGCTCTCAAAACATGTTATGATCCGGAGATTCCAGTAAATATATATGATTTGGGTATGATTTATGACGTTGATGTTGATGCAGATAACAACGTAATCATAGAGATGACATTTACATCACCTGCATGTCCGGCTGCCGACTTTATTTTGATGGATGTTCAAATGAAGGTTGAGGCTGTTGAAGAGGTTAATAGCGTAGATCTTAATCTTACCTTTGATCCACCTTGGGATCAGTCGATGATGAGCGAAGAGGCCTTGTTAGAGTTGGGAATGATGTAATGTAGATGGTCAAAAAAGTATATTTTTTAGCTGATGCACATTTAGGTGCTAAATCTCATACTAATTCAATTGATGTAGAGCGAAAGCTTTGTAGGTGGTTAGATCATGTGAAGCCTACCGCCCATTCGATATACTTGATGGGCGATATTTTTGATTATTGGTACGAGTATAAGCATGTTGTTCCTAAAGGTTTTACTCGTCTGCTAGGTAAACTATCCGAATTGACAGATTCGGGTGTTGAGATACACTTTTTTATTGGGAATCACGATATATGGCTTACAGACTATCTTAGTGTTGAGTGTGGCTTGATACTTCATTTTGAGCCCTATATAATAGACATCTATGGCAGTAAGTTTTTTCTTGCTCATGGTGATGGTTTAGGGGATGAATCTAAAATGTTTCGTTTCCTTCGAAGAGTATTTCATAGTAAATTTCTTCGAAAATGCTTCTCGGCACTACACCCAAGTTGGACAATCCCTTTGGCTCATGCTTGGTCAAATAACAGTCGCGAAAACGGTGGAGTGGCAAGTTACCTAGGCGAGGACAAAGAATATTTGGTGAGATATGCCAAGCATAAGATTGTTGAAGATTCTAGTATAAACTACTTCGTATTTGGGCACCGTCACATTCTACTTAATTTGCCAATTGCTGAGAGAACTAATGTGGTTATTTTGGGCGACTGGATTTCATTGTTCTCGTATGCTGAGTATGATGGTGATACCATTCAACTAAAACAATGGGTAGATTAAAACTTCTAAACTTTATTAATGTAACTGTTTGAAGAAATCCCATATAACAATTCCAGCTGTTACAGATACATTTAAAGAGTGTTTGGTGCCATATTGGGGTATTTCTATGCATCCATCGGACAAATTAATTGCCTCCTGCAAAACACCATGAACTTCGTGCCCCAATATAATTGCATATTTTTTGTGTTTGTCTAATTGCAACGATTCCAGATTTAAACTATTTTCAGTTTGCTCTATTGAGTAAATAATATAGCCCTCTGCTCTTAATGTGTTTAATGCATTAATAGTGTCTTCAAAATACCTCCATTCTACAGATTCTTCAGCACCTAATGCTGTTTTATGAATCTCGGTATTTGGTGGTGTTGCAGTAATACCACAAAGAATGATTTCTTTTACTAAAAATGCATCGCTTGTTCGGAATACCGATCCTATATTGTTTTGACTTCTTACATTATCTAGAACTACAACTAATGGAATCTTTTTTGTCTCCTGGAACTCCTCTATAGATATCCTATTTAGTTCTTCTAATTTCAATTTACGTCGTTTCATTTCTTTCTATATTAAAAAGCATCTCTATCTATATTAAAATTAGTTTTAGCTTATTTATTTATCTATTCTGGTAGTTTTAACAGACCGCTATAGCTATGTTGATAATCTGGTTTATTTATATTGATATACCGCTTTAGTTGCCTCAAAAAATAGCTCTATAGACAAACCACAAATGATGCATAAAAGTAGATAAGCCCCCATAATGTTTTACCATTATTTTGTAACGTTCAATCAATGATGATTTTCGGTTAGCTGTTGTTACACCTTCATTTAGGTAGTTGATTAGAACTTCATGTGTATTATGAAAGTTAGAAGATTTTTTCATAATACGAATACACCAGTCGAAGTCAGCCGAAAATCTATAGCTCGTATTATATTCCACAGCTTGCTCTCGTTTTACAATAAACGCTTGATGACAGACAACCATTCCTTTTTTAAAGCTTTCCCAATTTAGGTATCGAGGGGTCTCTAACCTGCGCATATGCAGAAATGTACCGTTTATATCTACAATTGCAGTTTCTCCATAAATTATATCTGGTTGTTGAGGCAAACTATTTGCTGGAGTCATAATTTCTTTAACAGTGTCATTTGCAAAAAAGGAGTCGCCAGCATTTAGAAAGCAAAGATAATCTCCCGTTGCCATATTAATACCTTTGTTCATGGCATCATAGAGCCCATTGTCAGGTTCACTAATCCATTTCGTTTTATTATTTTGATATTTATGAATCAGCCCTAATGTGTTGTCCGTTGATTTACCATCAACGATAATATGTTCAATTTCGTTATAATCCTGTTCATAAACACTCTTAAGGGTTCGTTCAAGTGTCTTTTCAGCGTTATAGGTTATGGTGATAATTGACAATCTTTTCATTTCAAGAAATATACTTTAAATACAACAATATCTGGTGTATTATCAAATTATTAATTAGCTTAGTTATTATGAAAGTGTACTAGGACTATTTACTTTTACTATCACTCTTCATAAATACTCTTGTAGAGGTTTGCAATTTTACGATGTCCATACGAAACCAATACTTTCTCACGTGAATTGTGTACAAGTGCCTCTGAGTCTGCTTCAAAAAGAGTCCATATTAATCCATTAGCTAAATCTTCTGCGTTTTTATATTTTGCGATATAGCCAGTTGTTTTATGATTTATCATTTCAGGGATTCCTCCTATATTAAACCCAACACAAGGTATGCCCGAAGACATGGCTTCCATAATAGTGTTTGGTAGATTTTCCTGTAAAGAGGGGGTTATATAAACATCGGCAGCGTTGTATACTTCAGGCATTTTAAGAGAGTCTACATATCCCATGCAAATAGTTGGTGTATGTAATCTTTCTGCTATCTCTTCGCCTTGACTTCCGACAATAAGAAAGAGTAACTCATCCTGATAGAGCTCTGCAATTAACTTAGATGCGTTTATCAAATAATCGGTACCTTTGCGTGGATCGGAAGCTTTAGCTGCAGCAAACAGTATTATTTTTTTATCAGTAGGTAGTTTTAGCTTTTTACGAATGACGTATTTATCCATCGGTTTGTACAACTCTGTATCAATAGGATTAGGAATATTAACTACTTTCTGATTTCTTACTATTGGACTCTTGTCTGCTAGTCTCTTCAACCACTCGCTGCATGCTACAAAAGTGATATTGCCTTTAGAGTAAACATGCTTCTTCTTCTCAAATATAAAGTTAGAAATATCGAATTCTGAAGGATTTGCAAGATATGGACACATCCCACAAGCACTTTCGTAGTTATTACAACCTGCGGCATGATGACAAATGCCCGTAAATGGCCACATATCATGCATTGTCCAAACAACCTTTTTTCCTGATTGTAATATTTTCTCAATCTCTTTTATTGATAGTATCCCTTGGTTGATCCAGTGCAAATGTATTACATTAGCATTCTTGAACTCATCAAGTTTTGTAATTGATGTGCTCGTATTCGCGATAGAAACATCAAATAAATTTACTTTTGAAAGACGATTAATAAGAAATATTTCACCCCTTTCTCTATAAAAATTATATCGATTATTTAATTTATTCCCAACTTGAATTACATCCGAATTGTTAGACCTTTTGTCAATTACAGCCATTTTAATGTTTACACCCTCAGACTTTAGAGCATTCATTAGTCGATAAGCCGCTATTGCAGCTCCTCCCCGATTATCTGATGTGCTAACAATTAGTATGTTCATTTACTATACTTTTCTTAAGTATCTGTTTATTCTTCTCTTTGCTTTAGCAATAAATGAATATGTGCGACCATGATATTCTTCTATTGCAATACGTGCACATTTATCTTCACTAATTTCATTAATGTCTATCCTCAATCTCTCATTATGAAGAGTGGTTGTGTATATTTCGTCGCTACCGCTATGTATGCCACTTCCGTCAAATCCAATATTTTGAATTAATGATTTTCCTGCATTCACAGAAAGAATATTATTCAGAAAAAGCGTTGCATTCCACCTGATTGCCCATGAGTTGTTTTTCCCTTTAACCTGACGTCTCAACATTCGTGTATATGGATATTTTCCATTAAAATCGAATTTATAGGATAAACCTCTTTTATTTATTTCATTTAGAAGTTCAGCACCATCTGGATTAAACATATCCCATGCTCTTTTCCATGTAGCCCAGCCCCAACTGCCTACCCATTTAATTAAAAAAGCATCGGAAGTATTTGCTAGAGGATAACAATAGCCATGAACATGACCAACCTGATTCTCAGTTTCAAATCTATCTAGGGCATCGTTCATAAAGGTTAGAAACCAAGGTGAAGTTATCAGATCATCTTCCAAAACTATCACTTTGCCATACTCATTAACTATTTGAGTAACACCAGCAATAATGTTTTTTGCAAGACCTACATTTTGCTTGTTCTCAATTATATTAATCTTTTTGAAGCTATTAAAACCATCAATGGAGTGAATAAGTTTACGAACCTCTTGCACATTTGCTTTGTCTGATTCATCTTTATAGCCATCAGAAAAAATGAAGAGTTCACTTTCTTTACTTAGTTTGTTGTTAAGAAGCGCCTCTAGTGTCCGGCTTGTGTGGGCAGGACGATTGTATGTGAAAAGCAGGATAGGTGCAAGAGACATAACTCAGAAAATTGTTTTCGCCGATAAAATATTTCTTCCTAATACATGTAATTCAACGTCTTTGCCAATATTTACACCTTTTCTTGTAAGTGCTTCACTAATTGTGTTATATGCCAACTCAGGGTTGTTGTTATCTCCACTAAGATGACATAACCATATATTACGAAGCTGAGATGAGAAATTGTTAGCTAAGAATTCGGCCGCCTCTCTATTGCTTATATGGCCTGTACCACATGTTATTCTCTCTTTCAGGTAAGAAGGATAGCTCCCATTTTTCAGCATCTCTTCATCGTAGTTGCTTTCTATTATCAAATGATTGGCCTTGGTCATATAGTGTGCAACCTCATCTGTTATATTGCCCACATCTGTTGCCAGAGTTAATCTTTGACCATCAAATTCAATATAGTAACCTACATTATCCTGGCTGTCATGAGGAACATGAAAAGGTGTGATTTGAAAATCTTCTATCTTAAACGACTTGCCTTTTTCTATGTATTTTAAAGACCCATTGAGGTTATGATGAATCATGGGGTTGTTTTTTATACCTCTGTATACTTCGCGAGTAGTGTAAACAGGGATATGTAATTTTCCTCCTAGATGCCCTACAGATTTTATATGGTCATAATGATCGTGAGTAATTAATATTGCCATTATAGAAGATAACTCAACACCATGCTCGGCGAGGCGCTTTTTTATAACACGCGGTCCCAAACCTACATCTATTAAAATGCCATAATATGAATTACCTAAATAGTAGCAATTGCCACAACTACCACTGCTAAGACTGAAAAACGAAAACCGATCGGACTGAAAAAGTTTATACTGCATAATTGTTGCAAAGATAGCAAGAATTTGAGAAATGATATTGTTTTATACCCTTAGTACTGATAATGTTTCAATTGTAAGATTATATCTTGTAATCATATCCTCAACCACTTGTGCGGCGGAGGTAATTTGTTTTATATCAGATGCTATTTGACCAATTTCTAATTCTCCTTCTTTTAAATCACCTTCAAATATACCCTTTTTAGAACGACCACGACCCAAGAATTCTCGCAGCTCATCAGCCGACGAACCACTGTCTTCCATCTCTTTAACTTGTAGATAAAAATCGTTCTTAATTAGTCTTACAGGAGTTAGTTTTTTAAGTGAGACAATTGTGTCACCTTCATTTAGGTTGATGCATTTCTGTTTAAACTCATCGCTAGCGGAGCTTTCTTCTGTAAGTGCAAAACGTGTGCCCACTTGTACACCCTCAGCTCCCAATGCAAACACAGCAGCCATAGACTCTCCAGATGATATGCCACCTGCAGCAATTAAAGGAATATCAACTGCTTTCCTAACCTGTGGAATTAGTGTAAGAGTTGTAGTTTCTTCACGACCATTATGTCCACCAGCCTCAAACCCTTCTGCTACAATTGCATCTACACCAGCTTCAGCAGATTTAAGTGCAAATTTAGAACTCGAAACTACATGTGCCACCTTAATATCTGCTTCCTGTAGTTTACTTGTCCATGTTTTAGGATTTCCTGCAGATGTGAAAACAATAGGTACTTTTTCCTCCATAATTATTTCCATAATTTCTTCAATTTGAGGGTACATTAGAGGAACATTCACACCAAATGGATTATTAGTCACCAACTTACATTTCTTTATATGTTCGCGTAGTGTGTCGGGGTGCATCGATCCCGCACCAATTAATCCTAACCCACCTGCATTGCTTACTGCAGATGCTAACCTCCACCCGCTACACCACACCATTCCTGCTTGTATAATGGGATATTTGATCCCAAAAAGGGAGCATATTCTGTTTTGTGTCATTTAATAATAAAATTGAGTTAATCTATATCCAGAATTCTGAATCTGATTTAATTATCTTTTTAAGATTAGAAAACTTTGAGTGCAAAGATAGCATTATATCCATTTTAAAGTAACACATATTTAAAATTGAAATTTTTTAGTAGCTTTGTA
>DUUR01000145.1 GCA_012841425.1 Bacteroidales bacterium
ATAACCAGCTCAATCCCCTCTTTTTCCACAGTTTGCACCTTTGTTCCGAATTGTGGACGAGAAATCATAAAGATTGCTATGCATAAAGCTGCAAATATCAACCAAAACTTTAGATAAGAACGCTTTAGAGATAGCTCCGGCATCATCTTTTTCAATGTCGATAGCACACCCATCTTCTGCACATCTTTTCGCTTCTTGATGTTCAGATAAATGTAAAGGGCAAGCAACAAAGGCATTACTACGAAGAGCCATAAATATTCCGGATTTCCGAATCTAAACATTTTATCCTATTTGATTTTTATCTTTTCGTTATAAAAGTACACTTATTCAATTAGACTACTAATAGAACTATGGAATATTTCTCAACCATGTTCTTCGTAAAAGTAACTCAATCAGTATTAATGCTAATGCTACCAACGCAAATGGCAAAAAGACCTCCTTACGTTGTGTTACATTTTGCACGCTTATAAGATACTTTTCCATCTCATCAATCTCTTCATATACCTGACGTAAGCCATCAGTATCTTGAGCTCTAAAATACTGGCCACCCGTCATTACTGCAATATCTGTAAGTGTTTTCTCATCTATATCAACAGGCATATTTTGCATTCTTATACCAAAAGGTGTCTGAACAGGAGTTGGAGCCATCCCTGTGGTTCCTACACCTACTGTATAAACACGTATACCATATGATCTTGCCAAATCGGCTGCAGTGAGTGGAGCAATTTGTCCACTATTATTTGTGCCATCAGTTAAAAGAATCACCACTCTCGAGTCAGACTCACTCTCTTTAAGTCTATTCACAGAAGTAGCCAACCCCAAACCAATTGCAGTACCATCTTCTATAATACCAAACTCTATTTCGTTTAGTAAGTTTAATAATACTTTATGGTCTGTTGTAAGAGGGCACTGCGTAAAACTTTCACCTGCAAAAACAACAAGACCAATATTATCATTCTTTCTATCTATAACAAATTCAGAAGCCACTTTTTTGGCTGCCTGCAAACGATCGGGTTGAAGGTCTTGCGATAGCATCGAGCCAGAAACATCAAGAGCCAATACAATATCAATTCCCTGCGTTTCGGTTTCCTCCCAACTATTAACAGATTGAGGACGAGCAATTACTATAATTATTAATGCAATAGATGCTACTCTCAACAAAAAAGGCAAATGCCGCATATAAACCCTAAACCCAGGCTTAAAACCTTTAAATGCATTTGTAGATGCAAGTTTAAACGAAGCTTGTGTTTTTGATAATCTAAATACATACCACGCTATTAGCGGGATAAGTAATAGTAACAGATAAAGATATTTAGGATTTAAAAACACCATTATTATTTACTTTTATCCTCTTTATTCAATTCTTCCTTTGTGGGTATCGGATCTGGCTCCTTTGTCTGATTCACAAAGAAATATGCATTTACCATGCTTAGATCGTTCTCATCAGGATAGGGCTTATACTTTGCAAATTTAACCAAATCGGCAGTAGATAGAATCTGCTTAAGATTGTCATATACAGAATCCACATCAGATATTTGTCGTATATTATTAAGTATCTCACCCGACGTCATTTCCATCGCATTAATTCCTTCTCTTTCATAAATATAGCGACGCAAAATGTCTGTAAGCTTACTATAAAATTCTTTTTCTCTTCCCTGCTGCCAAATCTTTTCAGATTTTAATTTATCAAGTTCATTAGCAGCTCTCACATGAGCTGGCAATACTACTGGTGGTTTAAAGAAATATCCTTTTTTCTTCTTATTTACTATAAAATAAATAATCAACCCTATTAGTGCTATTAAAAGCGCCAAACCAAGTACCAACCACAATATCCAAAGAAAGTCGGTCCACACAAACGGTGCTTTCCTAATTGGCTTTATATCATTTATTTGAAGCTGCTTAAAATCGATAGAATCTGTTTCTCCTCTATTAATTTTATCTAAATAACTGAGAGTAGAATCCGAGAGTTCGGGTGAAGTTACTTTTAATCCAAACGAATTAGAGAATATAGTATCAGTTCCATCAAATATTGGTAAAAATGGCACATGATAAAGAGTTGAATCAAAAGATGTAACAACATATCTAAAATTAAGAGTCATTACATTATTCTCTATAACTGTATCTGGTGGGAGCATTGCTATAACTTCAATTCCTGGAACTATCTCATTTTCATATACAGGAAAAGAAATAACCCTGTCCTTAGGTGTAATTACCTTTAAATCAATTAATGCCTGCTCGCCAATTAAAATCTCTGTTGGTTGTATTGTAGCGTGAGCCGATGCACGCTGCCCCAGCAAAGGAGTAGCTGTAAAGATTGAAAGAGCAATAAGTATTGCCCCTCTTATAAATTTAATATGTAAATCACTTCTACTCAAAACTTTCTCCTTTTCTGAAATAGCTGAAGTAAAGATTTAACATAATCACCTTCTGTAGAAATAGACACACTGTCTACCCCACTTTGTCTGAATGCCAAGTTTTTATTGTCTTGTAGCTTTTTCCACCATAACTCATACTGATCCCTAACTTTCTTAGATGATGTATTTATCCATCTTACATCACCTGTTTCAGGATCTCTTACTTTCATAAGCCCCACTGGCACCAGTTTAGTACTAAGCTCATCAAATACCTGTAATGCTACAACATCATGCTTGTTATTTGCAATCTGCAAAGCCTTACTATAGTCATCCTGATCTATAAAGTCGGATATCAAAAATGCTGTACACCTCTTCTTTATTGCATTGGTCATATATCTCATAACCATATTCAAATCTGTACCGTTGCTATCTGGTTCAAACCCTAGAATCTCACGAATAATAAACAAGATATGCTTTCTACCTTTTTTAGGAGGAATAAATTTCTCAACCTTATCGCTAAAAAAGATTACCCCTATTTTATCATTATTTTGAATAGCAGAAAAAGC
>DUUR01000146.1 GCA_012841425.1 Bacteroidales bacterium
AATAAAACAGATTGGGATATTGATTGTGTAGAAATTGACGAAAACTTACAGCATATACTTCGAGGTAAAGGTTATAGAGTGATACATAACGATTTTCTTACTCTAAACACATTCAAAAAATATGATCTTATTGTTATGAATCCTCCTTTCTCAAATGGCGATAAACATTTGCTAAAGGCTATTGAAATGCAGCGCAAAGGTGGGCAGATTGTATGCCTGCTTAATGCCGAGACAATTGACAATCCTTATACTAATAGCCGTAAAGATCTGATTCAAAAATTAGAGCAATATGAAGCACAAGTGGAATTTATAGATGATGCTTTTCTTGATGCTGAGCGCAAAACGCCGGTAAGGATTGCGCTTGTGCGGATTGATATAAGGCAGATAGAGGAAGAAAGCATAATCCTGGATAATTTACGCCAGGAAGAGCAGTATGAAGCAGAACAGGCTGCAACAGACAGCTATCGACAAGTAATAGATGCTGACTTTGTGCGGGGGATTGTGGAGCAGTATAACTTTGAAGTTAAGGCTGGCTTGAAGCTCATAGCTGAATGGAGAGCCTTAAAGCCGCTGATGTTAGGGTCATTCACGGATGGCTATGATAAAGATAGCATTTTACAACTAAGGTTAAAACATGAAGAAAGATATAGCCGAGACACTGGCCTTGAAAACAAGTATATTGAAGAGGTAAGAATGAAATATTGGAGAGCTTTATTTTCCTCAAAGCAGTTTATGGGGATATTTACCTCTAATTTACAATCAGAGTATTATAATAAAGTGAATGAATTACGAGACTATGATTTCTCACTTTATAATATTTATACTATACGTATTCAGTTGAGCCATGAAATGGTTAAGGCAATAGAACAGACAATTCTTGATCTATTTGAGGAATTTTCACATAAACATTACTATGCCGAATCATCCAGTAACATCCATTACTATAATGGATGGAAAACTAACAAGTGTTGGAAGGTTAATAACAGGGTTATTATTCCCTTACAAGGATTCAATGAATACAGCGGGAGATTTGAACCGATGGGATATAAAATAGGAGCAAAGATATTAGACATCGAGAAGGTATTTAATTATCTCGATGGTGGCAAAACAGATGAATGGGATAGCAGAGGAACATTAGAAAGAGCCGTGGCAATCGATCAATCAAAAAATATAGAGTTAAAATATTTCACAGTAACATTTTACAAAAAAGGAACTTGCCATATAAAATTTCTCGATGAAGAATTATTACACAAGTTTAACTTGTTTGGTTCACAGCGGAAGGGCTGGCTGCCTCCGTCCTACGGCAAAGCTAAATATGCTGATATGGACAGGGAAGAACAAAAAATAATTGATGAATTTGAAGGTAAAAAATCATACGATAAAGTAATGCAGAATAAGGATTATTATCTTGTCGATACTACGCAATTGTTGCAATTAACAGCGGGAGGAATATAAAATGATTAAAACATACAAATGGGATGTTAAAACAGTAGCGGAAATATCTAATCTAAGAGCAGAAGGAAAAAATAAAACAGAAGCGATAAATAATTTGCTAATAGAAGTAGAAAATATTTTGGATTGGAACAAGGGACAGTTTACAAAAGTGTTTAAACAAGGAAACGTTGTTTTTGTATTGCA
>DUUR01000147.1 GCA_012841425.1 Bacteroidales bacterium
ATTGTATTTCTGATATAATAAGACTTCAAATACAAAAATACTAAATTACTAATATATGTCTACATAAAGTTGCTCAAAAGATTGAAATGAAATAAAAATAGTTCGAAATATCTGGCATATTATTTGCGGTATTTAACATCTATGGACAAAAAGATATTCAGACTAGCACTTCCAAATATTATTACCAATATAACAGTACCACTTTTGGGTATGATAGATATTGCTGTGGCAGGCCGATTAGGATCGGCTGTTTATATAGGTGCCATTGCATTGGGTGCTAATATTTTTAATATGATTTATTGGAACTTCGGTTTCTTGCGTATGAGCTCAAGTGGTTTTGCCTCTCAAGCATACGGTGCAAGAGATTTCAGTGAGTCTATGAATGTTTTCATTCGCTCACTAGCAATAGGTCTGGCAATTGGTTTCCTCATAGTTTTGCTTCAATACCCTATAGGAGAGCTTGCTTTTAAACTAATAAAATCTGGACCAGAATCTGTACAACACGTAAAAACATATTTCAGCATTGTAGTTTGGGGAGCACCAGCCGTTTTGGGTATGTACGCTTTTAAAGGATGGTTCATAGGCATGCAAAACGCCCGTATACCAATGTTTATTGCAATACTCAATAATGTGCTCAACATCATTCTCAGTATAGGTTTTGTATTTGGTTTAGGTATGAGGATTGATGGTATAGCACTAGGAACCGCTCTATCCCAAATAACATCATTTTTGGTGGCTGCCATATTGTGGCAAAAGTATTATGGACGATTAAAAAAATATGTACGCAAAGAAACAATTTGGGACAAATTGGCAATTCGTCAATACTTTAAAGTGAATAGCGATATATTTGTTCGCACTTTTTTACTCACACTTGTAACCACATTCTTTACATTTGCATCTTCCGGAATGGGCGATACAATTCTTGCGGTTAACGCCCTCTTAATGCAGTTCTTTATGCTCTTTTCGTACTTTATGGACGGGTTTGCCTATGCTGGCGAAGCACTAGCTGGACGCTTCATTGGAGCCAAAAACAAACCATTGCTTCAACATATGATAAAAAGAATATTCTTCTGGGGGTTAATGGTTAGTCTTTTTGCTGTTGTTGTTTACACGTTCTTCCCTAATTTAATTCTTCGTTTATTAACCAACGACATAGCTGTAATAACAGAAGCAAAAAACTATATGTTCTGGACACTGCTCATCCCAATTACTGGCTTTGCTGCTTTTCTGTGGGATGGTATTTTTATAGGAGCCACAGCATCTGCAGAGATGCGCAATGCTATGATTTTGTCATCCATTGTTTTCTTCTTGAGCTACTTCCTGCTCATGCCAATGTGGGGCAACAACGCTTTATGGCTTTCATTTATAATATATCTTGCAGCAAGAGGTATAACCCTCACTTATATGGCTAGAAAAACATTTAGCTATAAACAATAAGCGGTTAAACGATTTCTCATACATTAATAACTTATAACTAGCTCCTCACATAACATTCAAATTATGTAAGGGCAACTTTAGCATGAAGTGATAGTAAACTGGGCATTACTTTGTTTGGTTCTAAAAGGAGATTAACCGAGCAATGTACGAGCAATGTACGAGTAAAGGATGAGCAAAGTAATTGTAGAGGCTAGACATCTTGCCGAAGAACCTAAATCACTTCAGCAAAATCCTCAATATTATCATCAACATACTGAGCAACAATTAGAGTTTCTTCCTCCTCAATGTAGAAAAACTTCTCTTCGAGTTCATCAAACTGTTCAAATTGTTCATACATAGCCATAAACTCCTCTTC
>DUUR01000148.1 GCA_012841425.1 Bacteroidales bacterium
ACCTTGACTTTTGGTAGTATTACAACTAGATCTATTATTACTATTTCGAGAAGAATTACGTGAAGGAGAATTTGAATTTGTTTCCATAACATTTTATTTTTTAAATGTTCACAAATATAAATACAAAAGGTGCGAAATTACAAGCATAAATCGACGAACGTTATTGATTTATACGACGAAAGGGTGTGTTTTCACTGTAAAATTACATATTAATTGTGCTTTGCCCATAACTTTGCAGTGCTTTGCCCATACTTTGCTTCTAATTTATCTATAACATATCCGTACGTTGTTCGGACCACCATCTGACTTTGCTCATACCTCGCTCGGAGCCTCCTCGAAAATTACCATGAGGATTGGGACTAGGTACGGCCGAAGTACAAGTAATGTATGACAAATGTATGAATGATTTACGGATAGTTATAGGACTAAAATTATAATCTGTCGCATTTATTTTATAATTTTGTGCAAATTAATATTATTACTACACAATAACAATCAATATGACAAATAATAAACTACGTGAAGATGCTCTAAAATATCATTCTCAGGGTCGCCCTGGAAAAATTGAGGTTATACCTACCAAACCATACAGTTCGCAACGCGATCTTTCATTAGCTTATTCACCCGGTGTGGCAGAGCCATGCCTCGAGATAGAGAAGAACCCTGCAGCAGCATACGATTATACATCTAAAGGAAATCTTGTTGCTGTTATTTCAAATGGCACGGCGGTTTTGGGTTTGGGCGATATAGGCGCATTGGCGGGTAAGCCTGTTATGGAAGGTAAAGGTTTGCTGTTTAAGATTTTTGCGGGTATTGATGTTTTCGATATTGAGGTAGACGAAAAAGATACAGAGAAGTTCATTCAAGTGGTTAAGGCTATTGCTCCAACTTTTGGAGGTATAAACCTTGAAGATATAAAGGCTCCCGAATGTTTTGAGATTGAAGAGAGACTAAAGAATGAGCTCAATATCCCAATTATGCACGACGATCAGCATGGAACGGCTATTATATCGGCTTGTGGACTGTTGAATGCTCTTGAGATTAACGGTAAGAAGATTGAGGATATTCGCATTGTAGTTAATGGTGCGGGTGCGGCTGCCAACTCATGCACAAAGCTATATATGGCACTGGGTGCTAAGCTGGAGAATATTGTAATGGTTGATTCTAAAGGGGTTATTAATAAAAAAAGAACCGACCTCAACGATCGTAAAAAGCCATTCGCCACAGAGAGAGATATAACAACTCTTGAGGAGGCTATGAAAGATGCTGATATGTTTTTGGGCCTGTCTGTAGCAGATGTGCTTTCACCTGAGATGCTTCTGTCTATGAGCGATAATCCTATCGTTTTTGCATTGGCAAATCCTAATCCTGAGATTAGTTACGAGAAGGCAATGGCAACAAGAGATGATATTATATTTGCAACTGGTCGTTCAGACTACCCCAACCAGATTAATAATGTACTTGGCTTTCCTTACATATTTAGAGGTGCCCTTGATGTGCAGGCAACAACTATTAATGAGGAGATGAAAATTGCAACTGTTTACGCTCTGGCCGATCTTACAAAGAAGGCTGTGCCCGAGGTTGTGAATGCTGCATATAGTATAAAGAAACTGCAATTTGGAAAGGATTATA
>DUUR01000012.1 GCA_012841425.1 Bacteroidales bacterium
AAAAACCCTAACTTATTAAATAAGTCAGGGCTTCTTTAAACTGGTACTCGGAGCGGGACTTGAACCCGCACAGCCTATAATGGCCACAAGATTTTAAGTCTTGCGTGTCTACCATTCCACCATCCGAGCGGACCTTTAGTTCAAGGCGGGACGTTCAAATGTCGCTCACCAATAAGTTAAAAAGAGCGAAAGACGAGACTCGAACTCGCGACCCCAACCTTGGCAAGGTTGTGCTCTACCAACTGAGCTACTTTCGCAATATATTTTGTTACCCATTAATAATTATGCTTACTACCTTGCCAAGGTTGGGTTTACTTTGATCCTTTTTGGGGCAAGGTTGTGCTCTACCAACTGAGCTACTTTCGCAATAATACTAAGCTACTTCCGCAAAATGTTACTTTGTTAAAGTAAGTGCTCGCTAGCACAGCTTTGAAATTGCGACTGCAAATGTAGAGAAGTTTCTCTAATTTTCAAAATAATTTGAAGAAAAATATCCAAAACAAACTAATTTTTTCTTCAATTCACTATTTTGAGCTCTTTTTAAACTGATTTAGCAACACTCTCTTCCATTGAAGCCATTGCCAATCTCTTAGTATAACTTATAAACAATCCTGTTAGAAGCAGATTTAAGCTCATAGCCAAAACTGATACTACCAATAAAACTCCTCCTAAATGATATCCTATAGCAATGAATAAAACACCTGCACCAACTTCACCCCTTGTGAACATACCAACTGAAACTGCTAGCCTTTCAGACAATGATCTATCTCTATAGAAAAGCAATGGAAAGAGCTTACCAATGTTTGATATTAAAGTAACTATTATAACATGTATAGCAATTACATTCCAACTGGGCATAGGTATTTTATTTATTACTGAAGATGTAAGAGAGCCCAATGCTTCATAATTAACACCTATAAAAAGCGGCATACTAATTCCAACAAGTAGCATAAAAATATAAGATATCGTATTTGAAACTCGCACCTCTTGTTTACTAGGAACAACACTGTGATCGCCTTTCATTATCATTCCTAACACAAATGCTGGTAAAAGAATCTCTATATGTATGCTACCCTCACTTCCGTAAAAATGTGTCGTTAGCCTATATAATACCTCTATAAACAAGAATAATAGAAACGAATATAAAAGAATAGATCTCCAATTTTGACGAAGTGAAAAGGAATTCATTTTCTTCCAGCCAATCCATAATAGCAATATTGCAATAATTATTATAATAAACATTTGCCAACGCATCCCAATCATAAGAATTTGAATTGGAATCATTAGAATGATTGTGTCCAGGTCATCAAATATTGCTAAAACTTGCACTTTTTTATAAACCCAGGTATATCTCAAACCTGCTGCAGCTAGCATAGTAAAGAGTATACCAGCAGAAGTTGGAGCTGCATAGCGACTTAATAGAAATGTTTCTTTCCATGCATCACCATTTTCCCATATGCGCATCTCTGGAGGTGCTACTGCAAACAAATAGTATAAGGCTACAAATATCCATGGAAAGGCTGCTGCACCCATTGCCACACCATAATCAACAGTATAACTACGCCATTGTTTTTTATTTAGCTCAAATTCTCTACCAACATTAATCATTATAAATGCTAATGATATATAGAGAAGCGCATCGGTAACTTCTTTGAATGTTGGATAATTGCCCCCTAGAAGATTGGGAAGAATTTGTGATAAAACGAGACCAATAATAAGTAAGAAGGAAAAAGTATAGACTTTTCTCATTTATGTTTGGATTATTTAGGTGATAGAAAATCTTAAAGAAAACACCTAGTAAATATTTTGTGAGTATGATAAACACTAAACAGGTTTAATTGTTCAGATAATCCTTACATTTTAATTGAAAATTCTAAACTCCCCATATTGAAGTGGGAGTACATTATAAGATTTTAATGATATTCTCTCTTTTGCTGCCGGTCCCGACTCTGCACTACCAAAACCTACCATCCCTCTACCTGGTATGTTATCCCCATAAATGGTAATAAACACAGATCCACACTCGTTACATTTTACTTTTCCTACGTCAATGTATGCAACTTTTATATCCTTTTTTCCTTCATAAGGACACGCAAGATCATAGGCATAAATTGAATTTCCGGTATTATCAGTCACAACCAGCAAACCTCCATATCCAAACCTATCACTATCGAGTTGCCTGTCATTTTCAGTAAAAGTTTTATAAGCCAACCCGTTCTTTAAAATATTATCTCTACTATTTATCATCAGGTTAAAGCTAACAGGTGAATTAGGAATATTATTATGAGGAATTTGGTCTTCACAAGAGAGCAAAAAAACGATTATAATTATAAATGGAAGAATAGATTTTCTCATAATTTAGCACCATCAAGTATTGAATCAATAAGAGTCAATTCTTCATTAGTAAACGATAAATTATCTAAAGCTTTTAAACTATCTTGTAACTGAGAAACATTTCTTGCCCCTACGATAAGAGATGTTACAGCAGCGTCTCTTAATGCCCATGCAAGAGCCATCTCAGCCATAGTCTGTCCGCGCTCAACAGCTATTACGTTTAGCGCTTTCACTTTTTCAACCAATTCAGGGGTAACTTGCTGTACTCTTAAAAAGCCATTAGGATTTGCTGCACGAGAATGTTTTGGAATACCATTCAAATATTTATCTGTGAGCAAACCTTGTGCTAAAGGAGAGAATGCTATAAAACCAGATCCATTCTCCTGAATGATTTTTAATATCTTTTCTTCTGGCTTACGATTAAACATACTATATTTATCTTGAAATATAAGACAAGGCACATCCCTCTCTTTTAGATATTTCATCGCAATTAACGCCTCTTTAGGGGGATATTTAGAGATACCAATATACAACGCCTTGCCCTGTCGCACTACATCAACCAAAGCCTGCATAGTCTCTTCAACAGGGGTGTCAGAATCATATCTATGAGTATAAAAAATATCAAAGTACTCAAGTCCTGTTCTTCTCAAACTCTGATTAATACTAGCATTAATCGACTTCCTTGAAGATCCATCTCCATACGGACCATCCCACATAAGATGCCCAGCCTTAGATGATATAATCATTTCATCACGATGTGAAGAGAGATCTTCTTTTAATATTTTCCCAAAGTTAATTTCAGCTGAACCTGGAGGTGGTCCATAATTGTTTGCCAAATCGAAATGAGTGACACCTTCTGAAAATGCATATTTAATCATTTCTCGAGATGTATCAAAGTCATCTACAAATCCAAAATTATGCCACAAACCTAAAGATATTCTAGGTAGTTGTAAACCGCTGTTGCCACAAAATGTGTATTTCATATGATATAACTTTTTATATTAAACAATACTGCAATAATTATATTCTAATGCATTTTCTTTTCTATTTCATTATCACTTATCAAGCTTATTATCTTTTGCCCTTCTGGAGTAAATGAAGGCGAGCTAGTTGCAAACAGCTGATTTACTAAAATCAACATCTCTTCTGCGGTTAAAGTTCTACCGTATGGAATTGCTGTTGAAAATGCAAGAGATAAAGCTATTGATTCTTGTATTTC
>DUUR01000149.1 GCA_012841425.1 Bacteroidales bacterium
TAAACTCCTTAGGATTTTTCAAACCAGGGGCTGAATAGTACTTTTCGAGATTCCCTTTAACCTTAATCTTCCTTCCAATGTTGGATGGATTATCAAGAATATTAAGTGCATCTCTAACTTTGCCTGCTGGAAGTTCAACGGGTAATATATCATCTATATTAACATTATATCTTGTATCAGAAATAGCAATAACCGAGTGTTTGGCTGCATATACATCTGATGTAAAGCTTTTTACACTGTTTCCTGTAAAACTGCCAACTATATATCCATTTACCCAAACATCTTTTTGCCCCTGATTGTTCTGCGCCTCTGTAATAGTGTAGGGCGATGATTTAGAGCCTTTTATAGAAGGTGGAGTTTGCTCCGTTGGCTCTGCAACTACATCAACAACAGGGCCCTCAATCCAGTCGCTAATACTACCTTGCACACTCTGAGCCATGTCATCTTCATTTATAGATATATTGTAAGTATAAAGAGTAGATTTTTGGAAAGAAGATATGTCCTTATCATTTCTCAATGAATATCTATATGCCGTACTCTCATCACTATCAAAAATAAGCCATATCTCTTTTTGCGATATGTCATTTTCGGGTAGCAGTATAGCTTCAACCAGGCCTTCACTTTTAACAATTAGCTCAACATCACCAAAATCAGTTGCAGGTTGAAGTACCCCCGTACTTAAATCAAAAATCGCTTTAGTGCCAACATTAGTAATTACTACCCTTAAATCTCTTAAATCATTATTACCATAACCCCTTATATTAATAGCAATTTTACAAAGCTGGTGACAAAAAGAAAGCTGCACCTCTCCCACATCTTTACTAATATCGGTTGCATTGTTAGAATACATAAAGTCGATATCAGGCAGGTTTACCTGAGAGGAAACATCAATTGGGTATTTAAAATCATTTATTTCTTCACTATAAGGGTAATAAGCTATAAAATCTACACTCTTGCCATCATTAGGGAAATATAAAGCATCATCTTCAGTTGCGGGAGAAAAACTAAAATTGCCACTATTGTTTATATATTTAGCGTTATAATTATAGTTTGTGCCTACAAGAGGTTTATTAGCATCTTTCATATAAACACCAATTTTGTCATTCTTGTGCCATGTGTCGTTAGAAGCTCGTGTGGTTATACCTTCTATATTAGCACTAAAGTTAACTAGGTCTTCAGTTGGTTTCCAGCTAATTGGCTCTCCTTCGCAAGAAGTAATTATTAAGCATAAAAGCGTAAGATAAAGAAAGTTGATTTTCATGATTTCAATTTATTTTAATTCATTTTTATTTTTGCAGAGCTTATTATAACAAATAATGTGAAAACACCAAATAATAGTAAAAAAATAAAGCTGTCAACAAAACCCTTTAGTATATGTTTAAAGATAAAGTTCAAAACTCAACAAAAGTGAATTCAACAATTAGCAGAAGTAAACATAGCATTCAATATGACTAATTTCAATACTTAGCAATAGTAAATTCAACAATTATGGAAGATTTAAATAAATACTCAAAAACAATAACTCAAGATCCCACACAACCCGCCGCTCAAGCGCAATTGTATGCTTTGGGATTAACAGATGGCGATTTAACAAAAGCACAAGTGGGCATAGTGAGCATGGGCTACGATGGTAATCCTTGTAATATGCACCTAAACGGGTTGGCAATGGAAATAAAAAAAGGTGTGTGGAAGCATAACCTTGCAGGATTCATTTTTCATACAATTGGTGTGAGTGATGGTATGAGTAACGGTACCGATGGCATGCGCTACTCGCTTGTGAGCCGCGAGGTCATTGCCGACTCAATAGAAACAGTTTGTGGAGCTCAGTATTACGACGCACTTATTGCTGTGCCTGGTTGCGACAAAAATATGCCTGGTTCGCTAATTGCCATGGGAAGGCTCAACAGGCCTGCCATAATGGTTTATGGAGGTACCATTGCTCCTGGGCATTATAAGGGTAGGGACCTAAATATAGTATCTGCATTTGAAGCCTTGGGCGAGAAAATAGCAGGCAAGATAGATGAAACAGATTTTAAAGAGATAGTTAGACGAAGTTGCCCTGGTGCGGGCGCCTGCGGAGGGATGTATACCGCCAATACAATGGCTGCAGCAATTGAGGCCATGGGCATGAGCTTGCCATATAGTAGCAGTAACCCCGCCATAAGTAAAGAGAAGCGAAAAGAGTGTTTGGATGCAGGAAAATATATTCGCTTACTTCTCGAAAGAGATATAAAACCCCGTGATATAATGACGCGCGAGGCCTTTGAGAATGCAATAACTATAATAATTGCACTGGGAGGAAGCACCAATGCTGTGCTTCACATGCTAGCCATGGCACGTAGTGTAGATGTGGAATTAACTATAGACGATTTTCAGAAGTTTAGCGATAAGGTTCCAGTTATTGCAGATTTTAAGCCCAGCGGAAAGTATTTAATGGAAGATCTTCATAATAAAGGCGGGGTACCACTAGTTATGAAGTATCTGCTCAAAAAAGGAATGTTGCATGGAAATTGCATGACAGTGACAGGCAAAACATTGGCCGAGAACTTAGAGGATGTAGCCGATATAGAGTTTGATACTCAAAATGTTATCGTTCCGTTAGAAAAACCTTTGAAGCCACAGGGGCATTTACAAATATTGTATGGCAATCTTGCCGAGAGAGGAAGTGTTGCCAAGATAAGTGGCAAGGAGGGAGAGCGGTTTGAAGGAACAGCACGTGTGTTTGATGGTGAGAAGGACTTAATTGCAGGTATTTCAGAAGGGCGTGTTA
>DUUR01000150.1 GCA_012841425.1 Bacteroidales bacterium
GATGTTCATCCACGTGAGAAGAAACAAATTGGTGAGCGACTAGCACGTTGGGCACTAAATAAAACATACGGATTTTCTGATATCACACTTTCTGGTCCTTTATTTCATGATTTCTTTGTGGAAGATGAAACCGCTTACATTTCTTTTGAATTTGCTGAAGGATTAATGTCATCAGATGGGAAACCTCTCAGATCGTTTGAAGTTGCTGAATTTCCAGGATTGTTCTTCCCTGCTACAGCAGTAATTGAAGGTAATGTGGTTAAGGTAGAATCTACAAGGGTAAGAACTCCCAAATATGTCAGGTATGGATGGAGCTCATATTCAGATGGTAATCTCATAAATAGTGAAGGCCTACCGGCATCTACATTTTCAACGCAATTTTAAAGTAAATTCTTATTCTAATGATATCTAACAGAGGACTCATATTATCTTTTTTCCTATGCGGAATGTTTTCAATTCTGTATGCAGAGACGCCTCTTTCTGATACAGTGATTTGGGAACCAAAAGTAGTAGGTATTCCTCCAAGTGATGCATACATTGGCCTTTCACTTATTGAGACAGGAGAAATAAGACATTACAACTACGGAGAACAAGCAGAAGCTGGAACATTTTATCTTTCAAGCAACGACAAAGGACTTACATGGACTAAAGTAAACATTCCTAATAATATTCCTTTTGCAGATACACGTAGCCCTCTAAGTGGCGAATTTATAAGATTGATCTCATCACCCGGTATGGGCACTTATGCCATCCGTACTAATGGAGGACTAAATGGGGGAAGGGAACTTATTAAAGTGTCCGACTCTATGGGGATTATGTTAAAGCCACCAGTTTTTATTAAAGACGGCAAACGTGTTGTAGTAACCGGACATTATGGCTTACAGGCTGAACTGCCAAGGGCTTGTTTTACATACTTCTCTGACGATGATGGCCGAACCTGGAAACGATCATCTCTTGTTACAACTCCAGACCACCAGGGTGGAGGATTTCACGATGGAATTAGATGGAACCATGGTGCTGCAGAACCCACAGTTGTTGAATTAAAGGATGGACAACTTTGGATGCTGATTCGAACTTCTCAGGATCATCATTACCAATCATTTTCGAACGATGGGGGTGAAACATGGAGTGAAGCTACTCCCTCACCTTTTTATGGCACAATCACAATGCCTACTATTGGAAGATTAAAGGATGGTAGATTACTTTTTCTTTGGTCGAATACCACACCTCTACCAGAAGTAAACAATACTACTGGAGTTTGGGATGATGTTTTTACTAATAGAAATGCTATACATGCAGCTATATCATCGGATGATGGTAAGAGTTGGCAAGGGTTCCGTGAAATATACCTTGATCCAAGACGTAACGCTGAAGACTTTGGAACTACTCCGGGTATTGATAAAAGTATACACCAGAGTCAGTTTATAGAGCTCGACCCAGAGGAAGTATTAGTATCTCTTGGACAGCATCCTTTGCATAGGGTTATGCTGCGCTTTAATGTGGACTGGCTATACGAAAATGAACGTTATTGCAATTTTTCAGATGACCTAGATCAATGGAGTGTGTTTAGCTACTACAAAGGTATAGTGGGACACTGCGGTTATAACCGTACTCCAGGCTGTAGTTTAGAAGATGGGAAGTTATTGGTGAAATATATAGAAGATGATACACTACTTACTTCTGTGAGAGGTGCAGTTTGGAATTTCCCTGCTTTTCACAAAGGAAGGTCATCTTTTTCTATTAAATATAATGACTTAAATAGTGAAGGAGAGCTTTTTCTTAACGATAGATGGTTTAATCCATCCGATACAGTTGCAGGATATTTTGCGCCTTTCTCACTATCTTTAAACCCCAAGAAATTAAAAATACGAGATACTGAATTTCACCTAATCGAAATAGAGTGGGATCTAAAAAAAAGAAAACCAACTGCAGTGGTTTATGTAGATAAAAAGAAAAGAATGACATTACCGCTTTCCAACGAATCGCAACATGGAATTTCATATCTTCACTTTTTAAGTGACAGGGTAAATGGAGATAAGGGTTATTTAATTAAATGGGTAAAAGCTGAAAGGCTTTAAAAAAACTATACAAATGAAATTAACAAGTAATTTATTTTTTACAATAATATCGATATCAGTTATTCTTTCTTGCACTAAGAGCGATACTAACAAGTCGATAAACCTGCTTCCTAAGCCTCAAAAAATGGAGATTAACTGGTCGCAAAAACATCATCTTAAAAACGGTGTATTTGACCCTAATATAATTGCAATAAAAAATGTAACTTCTATCGAAGAAGCTGCAATAAACCAGGAAGAGGCATATAAGCTCACAATTACATCTGATTCTGTGTTAATTGAAGCTACCACAGATAAAGGTTTATATTGGGCAAAACAAACTTTAAATCAATTGGCC
>DUUR01000151.1 GCA_012841425.1 Bacteroidales bacterium
GAGTTGGCAATATTATCGAGAAAGTCAATAAGCAAAAGTAATTAATGTAAATTCACAAAATGGGAAACTGCTTATAAAATTTAAGCAATGTAATTGTTTCTGTCCGTAATCGTGTACGAACGAATTTCTTAGAATCCTCATCCATCAACTCACCAAGCCCATTTAGCATACCCTTGTTGCTCATCGCTTCCAAGGCATCGATACATTTTTGAAGATAATCGGTATAAGGCATTTCCATACGTGTTTCTATGATCGATTTATTCACAGGAGTTTTATTATTCATAAAGAACCAGCAATCGAAAATATCTCTGTTGGTTATAGATGAGCGGTCGTCTTTATAAATATCAAATATATAATCCACTCCTTTCATTCGTGAACCAATAACACTAATTTTTGATGTTATCAGTTCACAAAGATATAAAATTATTTATTTATAATTACTTATTATCACCTCGTCATTATTTTGCTCGTACGTAAAAGGGTATTAACCGAGCAATGTACGGACGAGGTATGGATAAAGACTGAGCAAAGCCCGAGCAATGTAATAGTAAATAGTGTCTTGTCAGTTTTTGTTTCGCACCATCAATAAAGGCAAAAATATAAATATACCGATAAAAGACATCATTAGTCCACCAATTGTTCCGGCAGCAAGTGGAAACCAAAATGATTCTTTTTGGGTTCCCACCATGAACGGAATAAAGCCAAGGATGGTAGATACAATTGTAAGGAAAATAGGAATGATTTTGGTGTTCCATGCTTTAAGATAGGCTTGCGTGGATGAGAGTAGGGGTTTTAGTTTTCGAACTCGGTTATATTCATCCAAGATATAGATACTTGCATTAATGGTGATACCAGCAAGTAAGATAAATGATGCGAATCCTCCCTGATCGAAGTTGAGCTTAAACCAGTAGAAAGTAAGGAAAATGCCTATGAATGAGATTGGTATGATAAAAATCACTATAAGAGGTTGCCTTACAGAATTGAACAGTATTGATGATGTAAAGAACACAATCACAGCTAAAAGCCCAAGAAGCCAGTATTGTTTATTGTTCTCCTGCCCCCATCCCCAGTAGCTTCCTTCTTTTACTGCGGCATATCCCATAGGAAGGCGCTCGTTGAGTGCTTTAATCTCTTTTTCGAGAGTTCGCTCTCCCTGAGTATGAGATCCTATGTAATCATATTGTAGAGCTAATCTGTATTGTTGGTTTTCCTTGCCAACCTCTTGTGGTGCTTGTCCCCGCTCTATATTTGCTACATCGCCTAGTTTATAAGTTATACCTCTGGTTTGCATTCCCACATGTTGTAGAGCCCATGTGTCATACTCTTGCCCCATCTTGCTACTTAGCATAATATTCTCGTTCTCACCCTCCATCATCACGGTTCCGCTCCAGCTGTCTTGTGCAAAAACTGGTTGAAGAGAATAAAACAGTTCCCCCGGCATAATTCTAAGCGCTGCCAACCGTTGCTTATCCAGCTCGAACGAAAACTCTTGGTAATCGTCTTTATACCAGGAGAAGTTAGAGTTAATTATTACCTCGCGTATACGACGATAGGTGAGTAGCTGCTGCTTTAGA
>DUUR01000013.1 GCA_012841425.1 Bacteroidales bacterium
CAACGCGTTAAACTTGCAACTGAGCTTGCTAGAGTTGATACTGGAAACACTCTTTATATTTTGGATGAACCAACAACTGGTTTGCATTTTGAAGATATAAGAGTTTTACTTACTGTATTAAATAAACTTGTGGACAAAGGCAATACTGTAATTGTAATTGAGCATAATCTGGATATTATAAAATGTGCAGATTATATTATTGATTTGGGTCCGGAAGGTGGTGAAAGAGGTGGAACAATACTTGCTACCGGTACACCCGAAGAGATTGTAAAAAGTAAGAAGAGCTATACGGCTAAGTTTCTTTCAGAGGAATTGAAAGGGTAGAAAGTTAAAAAAAAAATCTTTATGAACTTTTTAATCGTACCCATTGTTTACTAATTGAAATAAGCAAATTATATATATTATTATAGTTTTTAAGAAGATATGGCAAATATAACATTTAAAGGTAACCCTGTGAATACAGTTGGTGAACTTCCCGCAATAGGCACGGATGCACCTGATTTCAGTTTAGTAAACGGTCAGCTTTCGGAAGTAAAATTATCAGATTATAAAGGAAAAAATGTTGTTCTTAACATTTTCCCAAGTCTTGATACTGGCACTTGTGCAGCATCGGTTCGCCGATTCAATAAGGAAGCAACTGCATTAGAAAATACAGTGGTACTTGGTATATCTGCCGACCTTCCTTTTGCATCAAATAGATTTTGCTCTGCTGAAGGTATAGAAAATGTAGAAACGCTTTCTACTTTCCGTGATACAGTTTTTGCCAACGATTATGGCCTGTTAATGACAGACGGACCCCTTAAAGGTCTTTTGGCGAGAACAGTAGTTGTAGTAAATCCGGAAGGCAAAGTTGTTTATACAGAGCTGGTTCCTGAGATTGCACATGAACCAGATTATAATTCTGCAATCAACTCGATAGTGTAGTTTGTTTCATGAAGATTGTGTTAACAAGAAAGGTCTGCGAAGTGATTCGCGGACCTTTCGCAATATATATAGAGTAGCAATAACTTTAGAGTTAATACTTTCAATCTAAGTTTCTTTTTCTTAAATTTGTACTTTAAATTTCTGATAATAGTTTCACCCTCCATATGGCAAAAAGAAAAAGGAAGAGAACTTCTTCAACAAAAAAAAAGAGTGCAGTATTGCTCCAATTTTTAAAAAGTGAACGTACTCACTTTATACTTGGAGTGATTATTGCTTTTTCTGGCATATTTATGCTTCTTGCTATTATTTCATTTTTCTTCACTGGTGCTGCAGATCAAAGCATAGTGCTTAATGCCACTTATGGAGAGCTAGTTAGATCTAATACGATTGAAGTAGAAAATTGGACTGGAGCAGGCGGTGCTTTTATTGCCGAACGCTTGGTAAATGATTGGTTTGGAATATTTTCTGCTTTAATACCTATATTCCTCATTTATATCGGATTGAGATTCATGCGTGTTTCGAACTTTCATTTTCTGAAGGCGCTGTTTATAACTGCATTTGGACTCATCTGTGGATCTATAACAAGTGCTTTTATATTCGATAAGCATCTTCCTCACTCGCATGTTAAATGGGGAGGGGCACACGGCAATCAGGTTGAGGAATTGCTTGAGAGCAGTATTGGATGGCCAGGCATTGTATTACTAATTATTCTTTTTATCATAATAACTGTGGTTATGGTAAAAAAAAGCTCTATGTACAAGATTCAGAAGTCGCTGGTGGACAATAAGCCATCTTTTATGAAGTCTGAGACTACATCTGAAAACTTATATGAAACCGAAGAAGTGTTTGATACAATAGAAAATAAAGAGCCAGGATTTATTAAACGTTTTATTGATAACGCAAAGAAAAGATTAGCGACAAACAAAAGTGAAGAAACAATAGACACAGATAAAAGTGTTACTAAAGAACCTGAGCAGGAGATTAAAAGTGAACCTTTGACAACTAATGCTGCGTCTACTACGATAACATCGACAATTAAGGGATCTACCGATGATGGTGAATTTGAAATAATTGTGCCTGGCGAAGAGGAGAAGACTGAGAACCTTCACCCTGAAAACGATAATAGCAAATCGCTGTTTAAATCTAAGCTTTCGGGCAGTGACGAGGAATATGATCCAAGAAAGGATCTTTCTTCATTCAAATTCCCTACACTCGATTTACTCAAAGTTTACAATACGGGTAATCGCGAGGTGAACATGATTGAGCAGAATGAGAATAAGGATAGAATCATTAGTACACTGCGTAATTATGGAATAGAAATAACATCTATTAAAGCAACAGTTGGTCCAACTATAACACTTTATGAGATTGTGCCTCAAGCGGGTGTTAGGATCTCGAAGATTAGAAATCTTGAAGACGACATTGCGCTGAGTCTTTCGGCTCTAGGGATACGTATTATTGCACCTATGCCAGGTAAAGGAACGGTTGGAATTGAAGTTCCTAACAAAGACCCTCAGATTGTTTCTATGCACTCTGTGTTGTCATCTAAACGTTATCAGGAATGTGATTATGAGTTGCCTGTGGCATTAGGTAAAACTATTACTAACGAGGTTTTCATATTCGATCTCACTAAGATGCCTCACTTGCTTGTTGCCGGTGCAACAGGGCAAGGTAAATCGGTTGGACTTAATGCAATTATAACATCGCTGCTGTATAAAAAACACCCTTCGGAGATGAAGATGGTTCTTATTGACCCTAAGATGGTGGAATTTAGTTTATACTCAACTATTGAACATCATTATCTTGCAAAACTATCAGAGGAGGAGAAACCAATAATTGTTGATGTAACCAAAGTGACTCAAACACTTAACTCACTCACAAAAGAGATGGACGACAGGTATGAGTTGCTTATGAAGGCACATGTGAGAACAATAAAAGAATACAACGAAAAGTTTAAATCTAGAAGACTTAACCCAAATAATGGTCATAGATTTATGCCTTATATTGTTGTGATTATTGATGAGTTTGGTGACCTTATAATGACTGCAGGCAAGGAGATTGAAATGCCCATTGCTAGAATTGCACAGAAAGCTCGTGCCGTGGGAATTCATATGATTATTGCAACCCAGAGACCAACTACAAATATCATAACTGGAACAATTAAAGCTAACTTCCCTGCAAGAATGGCGTTTAGAGTTACATCACAGATAGACTCCAGAACAATACTTGATATGAGTGGTGCAAACCAGCTTATTGGTAGAGGGGATATGCTATTTTCTCAGGGAAGTATAATTACACGTATACAGTGTGCATTTGTTGACACTCCTGAATTGGACAATCTAACTAAATATATTGCTAAACAACAAGGGTACGATACAGCCTACCCATTGCCTGAGGTGCTTACAGATGCAGCAACCGGGCCAGGCGCTGTTGATTTAAACGATAGGGATGTTTTGTTTGAGGAAGCTGCAAGACTCATTGTAGTTCATCAACAAGGCTCAACTTCTCTAATTCAGAGAAAGTTCTCGATAGGTTATAATCGTGCTGGAAGACTTATGGATCAGCTTGAGACTGCGGGGATTGTGGGAGGCACCCAAGGCAGTAAACCACGTGAAGTATTTATTCAGGATGAGTATTCTTTAGAAAAACTACTCGATTCATTAAATTAAGCAGCATTAAACTTACTTCTGTTATTAAGCAGGATTAAACTTAGTTCTGTTATTACTGTCTTAGTGTTAAATAATAGCATATAATATGAAAAAGAGCATTTTTACGATATTGACACTACTTTTTTTCTCAGTGGGATTGTTCGCATCAGCGGGATTGATTGCGTCAGTGGAGCTGTTTACGTCAGTGGAGCTGTTTACGCAAAATTCAGCTGAATCAAGAAAAATAATTGATAAAACATACAACGATTATATCTCTTCTGAGGGTATTAAATTATCATTTGTGCTAACTACCATAGACTCTGATGGAGAAGAGTTTGATTCTCAAAAGGGTGTAGCATCTATTAAGGCCAATAAATTTCATCTTGAAATGAACGATATGGATGTTTGGTTTGACGGTAAAACTCAATGGGTACTTATGAAAAGTATTGATGAAGTAAATATCAGTAACCCATCTGAAAGTGAATTGGCATCTATTAGTCCGCTTGCGTTATTGGGAATGTATAAAGATGGTTATCTATTAAAAGCACCAGCAAGTAAAACTCTGAATAACAAAGGAGTGCATCTAATTGAAATGACTCCCATAGATGCCACTAAGGAATTTAAATCTATAAATATTTACATTGAGAAAGTCTCTGGAAGACTTATACAGGCTTTTTTCACATTGAAAAATAATATGCAAACAAAGATAGATATTACTAATTATAATGATAATTATAAATTTAACGATAGCGATTTTATTTTTGACAAATCGCAATACAAGGATACTGAAGTAATTGATCTAAGATAATATTTTACCACTATTTCATCTGTTTAACCTAAATAGATAATTGCAATATCCATTTAATAATAAACGGATTATTAGTATCTTTGAGCTAATAAAAAAAACTATTAAATTATGAGAGATAAAGTTCGCTGTTTGATTTTAGGATCAGGCCCTGCAGGCTATACTGCAGCTATATATGCCGCGAGAGCAAATCTGGAACCTGTGCTTTATGAAGGTATGGAACCTGGCGGGCAATTAACTACAACAACTGAGGTTGAGAATTTTCCAGGTTATCCTGAAGGTGTAACAGGTCCTCAGATGATGGAGGATTTAAAAAAGCAGGCAGAAAGGTATGGCACGGAAGTATTATCGGGAAGAGGAACTGCTGTTGACTTCTCGACACATCCACTTAAAGTGACAATTGATGATGAGCATGTAATTGAAGCTGATACTGTAATCATATCTACAGGTGCGACAGCTAAATATTTGGGACTTGAAGATGAAACTAAATACTCAGGACAGGGTGTTTCTGCTTGTGCTACTTGCGATGGCTTTTTCTATAGAAAGAAAAAAGTTGCAGTTGTGGGTGGTGGAGATACTGCTTGTGAGGAAGCTACTTATCTATCAGGTTTGGCAGATAAAGTATACATGATTGTTCGTAAACCTTATTTACGTGCTTCAGAGATTATGAAGGAGAGAGTTATGAACAATCCAAAGATTGAGATACTATTCGAACATAATGCCGTTGGTCTTTTCGGCAACAATGGTGTTGAAGGGGCTCATCTCATTAAACGTATGGGTGAACAGGATGAAGAAAAGATTGATATTGCTATTGATGGTTTCTTTCTTGCTATTGGTCATAAACCCAATACTGAAATCTTTAAAAATTATATTGAGCTTGATAATATAGGCTACATAAAAACTGAACATCCATCTACAAGAACCAATATTGAAGGTGTTTTTGCTTGTGGTGATGTTGCCGACCCTATTTATCGTCAAGCAGTAACTGCCGCAGGTACAGGCTGCCGTGCTGCAATGGATGCTGAACGATATCTATCTGAAAAAGGTTTGTAGGTTTTAGATATTAAAGAATTTGAAATTTAGTGTCTCTGATATCAGTTATCAG
>DUUR01000152.1 GCA_012841425.1 Bacteroidales bacterium
CCATTTTCTGTTATATAATACTTAAAAGCATAATTATCTGTATTAGAAAAATATTGTCTATTTATAACTCTAAATATGCCTTTATCTATATTCACAACTTCAAAAGCGAAGTTTTGATGAACATATTTTACTTCATTAATTGCAGGGTGGGGAACTCTATCCGGAGCTACTAAACCATTTATAACGAAGTTGCCATCGCTCGGCGCATCTGTACCGTAATCACCACCATAAGCCCAAAACTTATTTCCATTTTCATCTGTTTTTGCTATTCCTTGATCAACCCAATCCCAGATATATGCACCTTGAAGATTAGGATATTTGTAAATAGCTTCCCATTGTATGTCTAAATTACCATTTGAGTTACCCATAGCGTGTGAATATTCAGATGGGATAATAGGTCTGTCACTGCCTTTAGAGCCAATTTCCTCTAGCCATGCTGCACTAGGGTATTGAGGTACATACATATCGGTGTTCATGTCCCATAACGATCTTTCATAGTTTACAGGACGGTTCATGAAATTTCTTTCTTGATCTTTTAGATATTTGTATGTATGGAAAAAGTTTATACCATTACCAGCTTCATTGCCAAGCGACCAAAATGTAACAGATGGCTGATTCTTATTACGTTCAAACATGTTCACCGTCCTGTCCATGTGAGTTTGTTCCCACTCAGGATGTCTAGATGGTGATTTATCGCCGTAATAAAGGCCGTGAGACTCTATATTAGCCTCATCATATACATACAGTCCAATCTCATTACAAAGTTCATAAAAACGACGTGATTGAGGGTAGTGTGCAAGACGAACTGTGTTTATATTGTTCAACTTCATTATCTCAAAATCCTTACGCATTATCTCCTCTGTCACATAGTGTCCTGTCTCAGGATTAGTTTCATGAATGTTTACACCTTTAAACTTTATTGGCTGGCCATTTACTAAGAATAATCTATCTTTTCTGTCACCTGTTACTACGGTTTTTATTTCAAATCTTCGGAAACCTACAGTGTAGGGAACCACTTCACCATTTTCTTCTCCTTCTTTATTTATAGTTATAAGAAGTTTATAAAGATTTGGATGCTCAGAAGTCCAAGTTGCAACATTAGGAATTTCTGCATTAAATTTTATTGCACTTTCACCACCTCTTTGAATACCTATTGGTTTGGTTTCAGTAAGTATGGTTTCTCCTAACTGATCTAACAATTCAAAAGTTACATTTGCATACGAAACAGAATTTCCATAATTTCTAACTGTTGTTTCAAGTTCGAATACTCCATTTCTATAGTCATCATCAAGTGTAGATATAACTCTGAAGTCTCTTAACGATGTTTTTGGCTGTGACCATAAGAATACGTCGCGTTCTATTCCACTTATTCTAAAGAAATCCTGTGCTTCAAGATATGACCCAGTACTCCAGCGAAATATTTTAAGAACTAATGAGTTCTTGCCACTGTTTACATATTTAGTAATATTGAATTCAGCGCTGGTTTTAGAATCTTCACTATAGCCAACTTCTTTACCATTCACATAAACATATACCCCTGATTTTGCTCCATCAAGAGTTAAAAATATCTCTCTTTCATCCCAATCTTCAGGTATATCAATTTCTTTACGATACACACCCACAGGATTCATTTCTGGTAGATAGGGAGGTTCCATTTTAGGATAACGAGTTTTAGGATCACGTTCCACAAACTCATATGGGTGATTAACATATATAGGAGTGCCAAAACCTTGAATTTCCCAGTTCCCAGGTACTTTTATATCTTTCCAGTCTGTTAGTGAAACAGTAGAGTCAGTAATATTTTCAGGTAATTGCTTATATCCGTCTACAAAGTAAAATTTCCATGTACCGTTTAATGACATATAGTATTTACTTTCTTCGAATCTACTGTTTAGTGCATCCGTTTTGTCTGTATATGTCATAAACTGAGTTCTGGGATACTCTTTATTTACTTTTACAACATTTACATCTTGCCAATACGGTATTTTTCTTTCATTCGAAATTAAATTATACTCTTGTGCATTCAAATTTAAATTGCATATCATGCTAATAAATGCAACAAGAATAAATGGTTTCATTTTCATTCTTAAAATAGTTTAGTGGTTTGTATATTATTTTTTATTTATCTAAATTCTTCCAATAAAATAGCTGCTAATCTACTAGTTCCAATTCTAAAAAGGTTGTTATTGCACCATTCATCTCCTAATACATGCTTAAGAATTGTATAGTAAATCACTGCATCTTTGGTTGTTGAAACTCCACCTGAGACTTTAACACCTATTTTTTTCTTTGTTGTTTTATAATACGATTTTATTGCCATACACATTACAAAAAAATCTTCGGGTGTCGCTCCAGGATAGCCTTTGCCGGTAGAGGTTTTAATAAAATCAGCTCCTGAATACATCGAAAGTATCGATGCATTATGAATATTTACAGGGTTTAATAGTGCGCTCGTTTCAAGTATTACCTTTAACGATTGGTCTCTGCAAACCTCTTTAATTTCCATAATCTCTTCACACATTTCTTGGTATTCTTTATCAAGAAATAGTCCAAGGTTTATAACTATATCAATTTCGTCAGCTCCGTCGGCTAAAGCAAGTGAAGTTTCGGCAATTTTAACTTCAATAAATGTTTGCGATGATGGAAAGCCAGCAGATACGGCAGCAATTTTAACATCTGCTGTTAGTGATTCTTTTACAGTCCTAACTAAATTCGGATAGACACAAATTGCAGCAACATTTTCAACTTCTGGATCCAATCCTTCTAAATCATTTACTTTTTGAGTGAAGTTCCATATCGATTCTTTAGAATCTGTACTATTCAAACTTGTTAAATCTATACAGCTGTATATCTCTTTATAAGTTTCTTTATTGTTGTTAGAATCAAAATTCTCTGCTACTATTTTATCTATTTCACTAGATATTTCCTTTTCAGTTAAGTTTAATCGATGTTTATTTATCGCATCTATATATTTACTGGATTCCATATTATACTTTTTAGGGATTATCTTTTAACTTATTATTATTAATGTGTCTTGTTGAGTCTCTATTTGTTTTTTTATCAATGTTTTTTATAAATGCATCTTCAAGATCCACTCCAGTTTGATTTGCTATACAAATCAACACCCAGAGTATATCGGCAAGTTCATCCGAAATATTGTTTTTTAAATCACTTTCTTTAAATGATTGATCTCCATATGTTCTAGAAATAATACGGGCAAGCTCACCAACTTCTTCAGTTAGAATAGCCATATTTGTTAGTTCACTGAAATATCGAATTCCATACTTTTTTATCCAATCATCAACTTTAATCTGAGCTTCAAGCAAAGTCATTACTCTCTGTTTTTTGAATCTATCCATATTGTTACCGGACCATCATTAATCAGCTGCACTTTCATGTCGGCCCCAAATTCACCAGTTTGCACTTCTTTATTTAATTGTTTGGATAAAGAATTACAAAATTCTTCATAGAGTGGGATAGAGATGTCTGGTTTTGCTGCACGTATATATGAAGGGCGATTACCTTTTTTTGTACTAGCGTGTAGTGTAAATTGCGATACCACCAATATTTCACCTCCTATTTGCATCACTGATTCATTCATTACCCCATATTCGTCGTCAAATATACGCAAATTAACTGCCTTTTTTACTAAATATTCTATATCATCTTTAGTATCTTCATTTATAATACCCACAAAAATTAATAAACCCTCTTTAATAGAGCTTATTATTTTATTTTCTACAATTACAGATGCTTCAGTAACTCTTTGTATCAACAATCGCATGTTACAAATTAAATTATATAATTATTTATTTTTGTTAATCCAATCTATAATAATATTGGCTTTACTTTTTCCAATTACTTTTTCAATTTCATCATAACTTGCCTCTTTCAATCTTTTAATGCTTTTAAAAGTAAAAAGTAATTTTTTTTTGGTTACAGTTCCTATTCCTTTTATAGAATCTAATTCTGAAGAAATTTGAGCTTTACTTCTTTGTTTACGATGATGAGTTAATCCAAACCTGTGAGCTTCATCGCGAAGTTGTTGAATCAACTTTAATGTTTCAGAGTTTTTATCTATATAGAGTGGAATTGGGTCTTCTGGAAAATAAATTTCTTCCAAACGTTCAGCAATACCTATTAATCCCATTTTTCCGTAAATCCCCATTTTCCGTAATGAATCTGCAGCAGCATGTAATTGACCCTTACCACCGTCAACAACAACTAGTTGCGGTAGATTTTCGCCTTCCTGAAGTAAACGTGAGTAGCGTCTTTCCACTACTTCTCTCATGGATGCATAATCATCGGCACCTACAACGCTCTTTATATTGAAATGACGATAATCTTTTTTAGAAGGTTTAGCTTTTTTGAAAACAACACATGCAGCAACTGGGTTAGTCCCTTGAATATTTGAATTGTCAAAACATTCAATATGCCATGGTGTTTCTTTAAGTTGTAAATCTTTTTTAACGCGACTCAATATTCTAGATGCTCTTTGATCTGGATTGAGCATCTCAGCTTTCTTTAATTTATCAAGCTTATATTGTTTAACATTTTTTTCAGAAAGAGAAAGTAGTATTTTCTTATCACCAATCTTTGGGATTGTAAATTCTGCATCTTTAAGAGTAATGTCTGGTAAAAATGGAACTATTATCTCTTTAGATTTACTATTAAATCGGTGTCTCATTTCTACAATCCCCAGCCCTAGTAATTCTTCTCTACTTTCATCCAGCTTTTTCTTATATTCAAAAGTGTAAGCTTGATTTACTCCTCCATTAACAACATGTAAATAGTTGATAAATGCAGAGTTTTCATCTTCGGCAATTGAGAAAACATCAATATTATAATTAACATTACTAACTACCTGAGATTTCTCTCTAAAATTTTGAATAAGCCCTAGCTTTTCTTTTAACTCATTAGCTTCCTCAAATTTCAATTCATCAGCAAGGCTAATCATTTTTTCACGAATCTTCTTTTCTATAATCCCAACGTTTCCCTTTAATATTTCATTTATTTCATCAACGTTTTTGTTATAGTCATCTAACGTTTGCAATCCCACACATGGCCCCTTGCATCTGTTGATATGATATTCTAGGCATACGTTGTAATTTCCTTCAGCAATTTTTTCAGGAGATAGATTTAATCTGCATGTTCTAATTTTATATACTTTTCTTACTATTTCAAGTAGTGCATTTACAGACTGAACAGAGGTGTAAGGACCGTAATATTTTGAACCATCTTTTACTATATTTCTGGTCTTAAAAATACGAGGAAAATATTCATTCTTTATTGCAATTGAAGGGTAGGACTTATCGTCTTTTAGTAATACATTATACCGTGGTCTTAATTTCTTGATTAAATTATTTTCCAAAAGCAGTGTGTCTTCTTCTGAGTTGACCACAATATATTTTATATTCTTTATTTTTCGAACTAAAATTCGTGTCTTTGGGTGTTCATGATTTTTGTTAAAGTATGATGATACTCGTCGTTTTAAGTTTTTTGCTTTCCCTACATATATAACTGTCCCTTTCTCATCAACAAATTGGTAGCATCCAGGTTGATCAGGAATAATAGCCAGTATATTTTTAACATCATCGGTCATTCCATTATGTAATAGCACAAATTCTAATTAGTCGTCTTAGAATTTTATAATAGAAATTAGCTCTACTCCTTCAGGAAAATGTTCCCTGCCTTCTAACTCTTCTAGTTCTATTAGAAAGTTTATATAAATTTGTTTTACTCCTAATTTTCTTACCAAATTATAGGCCGCCACCATTGTTCCTCCAGTTGCTAATAAATCATCATGGAGCAATACAACGTCATTTTCATTTAAAGCATCCTCATGAATTTGTATAGCATCTTCTCCATACTCTTTGGTGTATTTCTCTTCAATTACTTTATAAGGCAATTTACCTGGTTTTCTAATTGGTACAAACCCTGCTTCAAGTTTTATTGCTACCGCTGGCCCCATAAAAAAGCCCCGCGATTCAATGCCTACTACTTTTGTAATTCCTCTATCTTTATACAAATCATATATTGTATCCGACAGTTCCTTTAAATGTTCTGGAGACTGAAATAGGGTAGTTATATCCTTAAATTGGATTCCCGGAATTGGGAAATCAGAAATGTTTCTAACAGCAGAAGTTAGTTTTTCTATGCTCATTATTTTAACTCTATTGATTAATATTATATTGTATTGTTCCACGTGGAACAAGATTTTTATCTTCCCAAAAGTATAAGAAGTACTGATATATCGTTTGGTGAAACACCTGGTATCCTACTTGCTTGTGCAATAGTTTCTGGATTAATACTAGCTAGTTTCTGTCGTCCTTCTGTTGAAATTGATTGTATTTCTTTATAATTAAATTTGTCTTTAATTCTTATATCTTCAAGTCGAGTTAGCTTATCAGCCATCATTCGTTCTCTCTTAATATATCCGCCATATTTAATTTTAATATCAGCCGACTCAATAATCTCATCTTTCCTATTTTCTATAGAGTTTAGAGTCTCATTAAGACTTCCAACCTCTGTAGCCATAAGATTAAGATCGATATGTGGCCTAGTAATAAGGTCCAATAGTTTTACACCATGTCTTAGTGGGGCAGTGTTTATACTCTCTAGAAATGGGTTTATTCTATCGGGTTTAATTGAAAAATTAGCAACAAAATCTATTAATCTTTTTACCTCTTCTTCTTTTTCGATAAGAAAATTCAATCTATCTTTTGATGCTAAGCCTAGATCATAACCACGTCTAGTTAACCGCTCATCAGCGTTGTCCTGACGTAAAAGTATTCTATATTCGGCACGAGATGTAAACATTCTGTATGGTTCATCAACACCCTTTGTTATCAAATCGTCTATTAAAACACCTATATATGCCTCATCTCTTTTAAGAGTGAATGCTTCGCCACCATGACAATTTATGTGTGCATTTATACCTGCAATTAAACCTTGCCCACCTGCTTCTTCATATCCTGTTGTGCCATTAATCTGGCCTGCAAAAAAGAGATTCTTTACCATTTTAGTCTCTAAGGTTGGCAGCAGTTGTGTAGGATCAAAAAAATCATATTCTATAGCATACCCAGGGCGGAAAATATGTACATTCCTAAAAGCAGGAACTAACTGCAACGCTTTAATCTGATTCTGCAAGGGTAGGGAAGAGGAGAATCCATTAAGATAATACTCATTTGTATTCACACCTTCAGGTTCAAGAAATAGCTGGTGACTGGTTTTTTCAGAGAAAGTAACAATCTTTGTTTCTATACTAGGGCAGTAACGAGGACCAATACTTTGTATTTGTCCATTATATAATGGAGAGTCGTTGAGCCCCTCTCTAAGCGCATCATGAACTTCTTCTGAGGTGTAAGTAATCCAGCAGCTACGTTGTTCTAGTGTACGGTTTATGTTGGGTAAATACGAGAATTTGTGGAAATCATCATCACCTTTTTGTTCTTCAAGTAAAGAAAAATCTACACTTCTGCCGTCAATACGAACAGGAGTACCAGTCTTCATACGATCGGTTTTAAACCCAAAGTCTCTTAGTTGTTCCGACATGCCATATGATGCAGGCTCACCTAGTCTACCCCCACCAATCTGCACTTTTCCCACATGTATAAGTCCATTCAGGAATGTTCCATTTGTAAGAATAACAGATTTAGCTTTAAATTCAACCCCCATACGTGTTTTAACACCAGTAACAACAGCACCGTCTAGTAAAAGCTCGGACACCATGTCTTGCCACATATCAAGATTGTTTGTATTCTCAATAATATCACGCCAGGTTTCAATAAACTTTACCCTGTCGCTTTGTACCCTCGGGCTCCACATGGCGGGTCCTTTTGAACGGTTAAGCATACGAAACTGTATAGCTGTTTTGTCGCTTACAATTCCCATCTGACCACCCAAAGCATCAATTTCACGCACAATCTGCCCCTTTGCAATACCACCTACGGCCGGATTACAGCTCATTTGGGCAATCTTGTTCATGTCCATTGTTATCAACAATGTCTTAGAACCCATGTTGGCTGCTGCAGTTGCTGCTTCACATCCTGCATGCCCAGCACCAACCACTATAATATCGTAATTAAAATTCATTTATATCTCCTTACACTCAGTTAATCAGTAGCAAAGATACTAAAAAAGAAAATGTTACAATTAAGGTTGATGTTAATTACAAATAAGAATACAGAAATGCTCTTTATCTCAGATATATACGCAAGAAAATGGGCAAATGATCGCTATAACCTCCGGTATATTTACCACTGTAAGTTCTATTAGGTTTAGGTTGATTATTACTGTCATAATGCAATAAATACTTAGGATTAAATACGTCCGCATATTCAGGCAAGCAATCTATTGTATTAGATTTTAGCATATGTCCAGATACTATGAACTGATCAAATAATAACCAACCTTTGTGGTAGGTTGTTCCAATACCTTTTTGATACCTTGGATAAAGTAAATTGTATAGTTTTAATGGCTCTATCTTATTAAATTTTTTCTTTGCACCCAATACCTCGTCTATACTATTATCATCGGGCGTATCGTTGAAGTCGCCCATTATAAGAATATTTTGTTCAGGATTTTCACTTAAAATTTTATACACTTCATGTCTCAATTCGCTCGCTACAAAATATCGTCTCCTCTCAGATCTTTCAGTTCCTTCAACCCTTGATGGGAAATGTGTGATAAAAAGATGAATCACTTCCTTATTATTTGTCTCACCCTTCACATAAAGAATGTCACGTGTTCGGTCTTCAATACCCGGTAAATGCACCAGTATAGGCGCCGAGTTTATTATCTTAAATGTTTCCCTGTTATAGATTAAAGCAACATCCGATCCTCTTTCGTCGGGACTGTCATAGTGTATAAAACTGTATTGTTTCATTCCATTTTCACTAAGGTTATCAAGAATGCTCATCATTACAGTTTTATTTTCTATCTCAGCTAAACCAATTACATCTGGCATTCCGGGCTTAACAATATCTTTAATCACTTTGGTTAGCTTCATTACTTTTCTATTAAACCGTTCTGCAGTCCATTCTCTAAATCCCTTAGGTGTAAAATCGTCGTCTAACGTCAAAGGATCATCAACAATATCATAGAAATTCTCGGTGTTGTAAAACATAAAAGAAAAAGAAGTTGACATAGCTTGTTTGTTTTCAGTTTACAAATGTAAATTACTCATTATTATATAGTTGTTTTAAAGCACTATTTTCAGCCTCTCTCATATGATTAGCATCCTCTTCCATTTTATCGTCTAATCCACACAGGTGCAGAACTCCATGAATAATAACTCTATGTAGTTCCTC
>DUUR01000153.1 GCA_012841425.1 Bacteroidales bacterium
ATAAGAAATGTTATGGTGTAGACCTACGTGATATCCCTAACGATGAGATAATTAATAATGGTTTTGATCTATCTTATGTTATCGACGCCTACAATAATCTTAACATAGGCAATAAGTTCTTCACCTCTTTCTTCGAAAAGCTTGTAGGTGTTGATTACATCCGTCATGATATCATAGCAGGAAAATCGGCCGATGAAATTAAAGCTAAATGGGCAAATGATGTAGAAAGATTTAAGGTGCAAAGAAAACCATATCTACTATATCACGAGTAGCAAACTACTTTTACTTACACTATTTCTAACCCCTACAAAGTCCGTACCTCGCTCGGATCCTCCTCGATAATTTCGATGAGGATCCGAGCAAAGTACTAGTAATGTCCCTTCTATTACAGACACAGATGTAGGCCAACTTACTCTATATACCAAATAGTTTTTGTATTTTTGTATCTTGTTAAAATTAAGAGAAAATAGTTCTCTCAGCTTAGAATAGTTATAATTATATGGAAATTGCAAGCAAATATAATCCTGCTGAAGTAGAGGATAAGTGGTACAAATATTGGATGGACAACAACCTGTTTCATTCAGAACCTGATGAACGCGAACCTTACACTATTGTTATTCCCCCGCCAAATGTTACTGGTGTTTTGCATATGGGTCATATGCTAAATAATACCATTCAGGATGTTTTGGTGAGGCGAGCAAGAATGCAGGGTAAGAATGCTTGCTGGGTTCCGGGAACAGACCATGCATCTATTGCTACTGAGGCTAAGGTGGTTAACAAACTTGCATCGCAAGGAATTAAGAAGAACGATCTCTCAAGGGAGGAGTTTCTTGATCATGCGTGGGAATGGACTCACGAGCATGGTGGCATAATTTTGGAGCAGTTGAAGAAGCTGGGCGCTTCGTGCGACTGGGAACGTACTGCTTTTACTATGGATGAGGTGCGTTCTGAGAGCGTGTTAAAAGTGTTTTGCGGCCTTTATGAGAAAGGATTAATATATCGTGGGGTTCGAATGGTAAATTGGGACCCTAAAGCTCTTACTGCGCTTTCTGATGAAGAGGTTATTCACAAGGAGGTTAATGGTAAACTCTATTATTTAAAATATAAAATTGAGGGCGACCCAGACGGTGGGTATGCAGTGGTTGCCACAACTCGCCCCGAAACCATAATGGGTGATACCGCAATGTGCATTAATCCAAATGACCCTAAAAATGCTCATTTGAAAGGTAAAAAAGTAATTGTTCCACTGGTTAACAGGGCTATACCTGTTATTGAGGACGATTATGTGGATGTTGAGTTTGGAACAGGTTGCCTTAAGGTTACTCCCGCGCATGATGTTAACGACTATATGCTGGGCGAGAAGTATAATCTGCCATCTATTGATATATTTAATCCTGACGGAACACTTAATGAGAACGGTATTCAATATGCAGGTATGGACAGATTTGCTGTTCGCAAGCAGATTGAGAAGGATTTGATTGAGGCAGGTTTAATGGAGAAGACTGAGCCTTATACAAATAAAGTTGGTTTTTCTGAGCGTACTGATGAAGCTATTGAGCCTAAACTGTCTATGCAGTGGTTTCTAAAGATGGAAGATTTATCTGAACCGGCAGCTGAGGCAGTTGAGGATGATACGATAAAATTTTATCCCGAAAAATATAAGAACACCTACCGTCACTGGATGGAGAACATTAAGGATTGGTGTATCAGCAGACAGCTGTGGTGGGGTCACCAGATTCCTGCATATTTCCTACCTAAAGGTGGGTATGTGGTTGCTTTAAGCAAAGAGGAGGCACTGGAGAAGGCAAAACAGCAAGTTGATTATGAAATAACTATTGACGACCTTAAGCAGGATGAGGATGTATTGGATACATGGTTCTCATCGTGGTTATGGCCTATTTCGGTTTTTGATGGTATTAATAACCCAGATAATAAGGATGTAAACTATTATTATCCAACGAGCGACTTGGTAACGGGGCCAGATATTATTTTTTTCTGGGTGGCTAGGATGATTATGTCGGGCTATGAGTATAGAAAAGAGCCTTGCTTCAATAATGTTTACTTTACAGGAATTGTAAGGGATAAACAGGGAAAAAAGATGTCTAAGCAACTGGGCAACTCACCCGACCCAATTGAACTAATGCAAAAGTATGGCGCTGATGGTGTGCGTATGGGCATGCTTTTATCTTCGGCTGCTGGTAATGATTTACTGTTTGATGAATCGCTTTGTGAACAGGGCAGGAATTTCAACAATAAGATATGGAATGCATTCCGATTAGTGAAAGGTTGGGAAACTGACAGCTCTACTCCACAACCAGAGGCATCGAGAATTGCAATTGAATGGTTTCGCAATAAGCTTTCGGAAACGATTATAGAATTGGATGATCTATTCTCAAAATATCGACTTTCAGAGGCTTTGATGTTGCTTTATAAACTGTTTTGGGATGAGTTTTCATCCTGGTATCTAGAGATAGTGAAACCTGCATATCAGAAGCCTATTGACAATGCAACATACGAGGCAACTCTAAGCTTTTTTGATGATCTATTGCGACTACTTCATCCTTTTATGCCATTTATTACTGAGGAGTTGTGGCAAGCTCTATATAAGAGAGAGGAGAATGAAAGTATTATGGTTGCTCTACAGCCTGCAGGCAAGAAATCATTAGATTCTCATCTATTAAAAGATATTGAGCAGGTTAAGCATGTAATTTCTGGAGTTAGGACTATTAGACTAGATAAAAATATACCTAATAAAGAGGAGCTAGTTCTTGAAATTGTTGGTGAGCATAATGATAGCTTCAACAGCGTTATCTCTAAAATGTGTAATTTGTCGGCTATTTCGTCTATCTCTGAAAAGCAGGCTGGTGCAGCTGGATTTTTAATAAGTACAACTGAATATACTATTCCCCTACAGGATAATATTGATGTTGAGGCAGAGTTAATAAAGCTTGAAACAGAGCTCAAATACACAGAGGGATTTTTAAATTCGGTTTTAAAGAAGTTAAGCAACGAACGCTTTGTGCAAAATGCTAAGCCCGAAATTGTTGAAGTTGAAAGAAATAAACAAGCTGATGCAGAGAGCAAGATAGCTCTACTTAAGGAAAATATAGCTTCGCTCACAAAGAAAAAGTAGCGCATCAACATATAAATAATTTAACCATCTATGCTTAAAGATTTAATACCCGTAATATCACAAAAGATTGCAGAAGAAATAGTGTCTACTAAACCTTTATCGGGAGGCTCAATTTCTTCTGCATATCTAATTAATACTGACAAATCGAAATACTTTCTAAAAGTGAACAGTGCGGCAAATGCTTTGAAAATGTTCCACGAGGAACAAAAAGGCTTGAATGCAATAGAAGCTACAAAAACTATAGCTGTTCCGCATGTGTATTTTGCTGATATATTAGACCAAAACGCTTTTATTTTGATGGATTTTATAGAGAGTAAACGTCCATCTCCTTCCGATTATAGCAGGCTTGGCATAGAATTAGCAAAATTACATATGGCTGTCTTTAATGAATTTGGATTCACTTCTGATAATTTTATAGGCAGCTTACCACAAAGAAACAAGAAGCATGATAGATGGAGCGATTTTTATTGGAACGAGAGAATTTATCCTCAATTACAACTTGCACTTAATGAGGGCTTGTTAAGTGTTGATGAGGTGCCAACACAAGATCAATTTATAAGTCTGTTTAACTCATTTATTGATGAATTTAAACCATCTTTACTTCATGGAGATCTATGGGGTGGCAATTATCTTATATCTGAAGATGGGACTCCATTTCTAATAGACCCTGCAGTTTATATTGGTCACAACATGGTTGACATAGCTATGAGTCAGCTCTTTGGAAGCTTCGGTCCAGAATTCTATGACTCCTATCATAAAATTATTGAAAGGCCAAAACAGTATAATGAACAGATTGATCTATATCAACTTTATTTTCTATTGGTTCATCTAAACCTATTTGGCAAGGGATATTACTCTTCGGTATCTACTATATTGAGCAGGTATTTTCAGAATTCTAAGTAGGGTTTAAGTCGCTCAATATCTTCATTGGTGAATTCATCAAACATAGACAATTCATTTGTTGAGGTGATATTACCTTTTTTGTGTCTTAAATTCACTATTACCTGTACTTGACTATAATTAAGATAAGGATGACGAAGTAGATCTTTAAATTCTAACTCGTTAATTTTTATTTTAGACCAATTGTGATCTTCTGCTACGTATGGAGAAATGCGTGAGTACATTTCTGGGTCGATACCATAAACCTCAAGCAGTTGTTCTTTACTCACGAATCCACCTAGTAAAGTTCTATATTTTACTATTCTAGAAGAATAGGAACTACCAATGCCAGGGATTTTTTTCCACTCAGCGGTATCGGTAGAATTTAATGATATTGTTTC
>DUUR01000154.1 GCA_012841425.1 Bacteroidales bacterium
ATGGTGCAACTGAGTTTGTGGAGCTCGGACCGGGCAAAGTGCTTCAGGGATTAATTTCAAAAATAAACAACACTGTTTCGGTTTCTGGTAATCAATAATAAGCAGTTGGTTATTTAAACTTTGCATGTAAGGTATTTGTTAAAATTAAAACTATACAATATATTTGTAAAACTAACCACCTTAATAACATTCAAAACTTATGAAAAGAATCTGTTTATTAATTGTTCTATTCACTGCATTAACTATAAATATGAATGCACAGGATGAGTTTTTTAATTCTCCTAACTATTCTCAAATAGAGGCCAATGTAAAGGAGCAATCATCATCCTACTACTATCCCAATTTATTGAAAAAGTATTTAGATGCTAACTCAGAAATGACTCTCGAAGAGGCTCGGCATCTATATTATGGATATGTGTTTCAAACAAACTATGTGCCAACTGACACCTCTACATATAATAACAAACTGGCAATAACACTATCAAGAGGTTCGTTTACTCCCAGCGATTATGCCGAGATACTAGAATACTCTAATGCGCTCTTGCTTCAAGATCCTTTTAACTTAAGAGCTCTTAATGCCAAACTATTGGTACTTGCTCAGCAAAACAAACCAGATGAGTATAAAAAAGTAGCTCAACAAAGAAGTATTGTTCAGAATGCTATTGTGAGCTCGGGCGACGGGATGACGGAGAAAACTGCATTTTATGTTATAAAGGTTGCTCACGAATATGATATTCTTCCATTTCTAGGTTATACTTATGGCGGAGAGGATAAAATTCTTAGAGGCAACAAAGTAAATTACTTGTCTCTTGGCGAAAACAGATTTGGTATCGAGAGGGTATACTTCAACATCACTCCTGTAATAGAATATGTAAATGCCCACGGTGGAGGCAAAATGTAGAAATCAGCATTATTTATAATATTAAAGTCCGTTCATAACAAATTGAGCGGACTTTTTTTTTAAGTTAAATATTTAATTTAAAACTAATTACTATGAACATAAAAATAATTTTCAATGTTATAGAATGTTCTTTCATTAGACCTCCGTACTAATGTTTTCTTCAACACAAATATCAAAAAAAGTAATTGTAAGGTACATTTTTTTGTAACTAAACTAAAATTGGTGTAGTCATATTTACAAATAATAAAATAATATTATGACTCTAAAAATTATCTCTTCATTAATTTTGTGTGGAATATTATTTCCACTTAATTCACAAATAAAAGGTATTGTTTCTGATACAAACAGTAACCCAATTGAATTTGCCAATGTAGCAGTCTATTCCCTACCCGATTCTACATTAATTACTGGTACAACCACAGATGAGTCTGGTTATTTTATACTGGATGCTGATAATAGCGCCAATAAGAGTGCTAATAATAACACCAATAATAGCGCTGACAATAGCACCAATAAGCTTTTGAGAGTTTCTTTTATAGGGTACGAAACTCAAACTCTAATTGCAAAACCTGAACAGGAAATATTTCTCAAATCCGATACTACAATGCTTGCCGAAGTTTTAGTAAATGGCGATATTCCCCGAATCAGACTTCGTGACGATGCAGTAGTGGCTACAGTAGAAAACACCGTACTTAGCAAAGCAGGTACTGCCAACGATGTACTTAAAAGGCTTCCAGCTATTACGGGTGATAATGGCGACTTCTCGATATTCGGAAAAGGTAAAGCCAAAATTTATATCAACAACAGGGAGTTGCGCGACCCATCAGAACTAGATTTAATAGCCTCTTCTGATATCAGAGAGGTGGAGATTGTTCATAACCCTGGTGCACGATATGATGCATCAATAAAGGCTATCATTCGCATACATACAGTTCGCAAAGTGGGTGATGGGTTTAGCTTTGATGTTAGGTCCACCTCTTTAATTAATAAAAACACCGATTTAAAGAAACAGCTTAATCTTAATTATCGCATCAATGGTTGGGACCTGTTTGCAACTGTTAAATATGAAAAGTATGATTATGTTCAAAATAGTACTTTAACACAAACTGCGTTTGTTGATACTTTATGGACACAAGCAAATACACTTGATGTGGAAGGTGTTGAAAATCCTCTAACTACAATTACCGGCATCAACTACGAGATAAATCCTAATCATTATGTTGGTGTTAAACACACAATGTCACTTTCACCTGGAAAGGACGAGCAGTATGTAATCACCACAAGTGATGTTTTTGCTAATAACGATTTCTATGACAGATGGATAAGCGTTAGCAATCAAAATAGCAATAACAAACCCCGACATAGATTAAATGCTTATTATAATGGTACTTTCGGCAACCTGAAAGTTGATTTTAATAGTGATATTTATGGTGGTAAATTTTTATCAGAGACAAACATTAACGAGAGTAGCGAGGAGTTTGATGATAGGGTTATAAACTCATCTAATGAAATTGAAAACCGACTATTTGCAACCAGATTAGTATTGTCGTATCCATTATTAGGTGGTCAGCTATCGGCAGGTAATGAATATACTAACACCAAAAGAATTGATATCTATTCAACAGATATGTCTAATATTCCTTCAACAAATACTTCTTTTAAAGACGAAAACAAAAGTTTCTTTGCCGAGTACTCCAGATCTACACCAATAGGTAAGATTGGAGCAGGCGTAAGATACGAAGATGTTAAGTCTGACTATTACAACGATGATGAATTAAATGAAGAGCAGAGCAGAGAGTATGCACATTGGTTCCCCAACTTCTTATATTCAAACTCATTGGGCAATGTACAGCTTCAACTAAGCTATAACGTAAAAACTATTCGACCATCATACTGGCAGCTTGGCAGCAACATGCTATATGGTAATAGGTTTACATTACAAACAGGCAACCCATTTCTAAAGCCTACAATTATTCACGATGCATCACTTATGAGCTCATGGAAGTTCTTTCAACTAATGGTTAGCTACAAGCAAGAAAATGATGCAATAATACAGTGGGCCGAGCAACACGAAGAGAACCCCTCGATAGCAATTTTATCAACAAAAAACATTGATAAGATACCTAGCCTATCGGCATTCCTTACAGCATCTCCAAAAATTGGTATCTGGTCGCCCATGGCAAGTGTGGGATTCATAAAACAATGGTTGTCAGTAACCAGCAATAACCAAGAGGTAAAACTAAACCAGCCAATGTTTATTGCTTCACTCAACAACTCGTTCTCACTTCCAAAAGGATATTTAGTAACTCTAGACACAAGATTTAGAGGAAAAGGAGAAACGCAAAATGTTGAACTCACCAATAATGAGTTTGTTGTAAATTTTGGAATAACAAAATCTTTCTTGAATGATAAATTAACTGTTATTTTAAAGGGGCATGACTTGTTTCATGGTAATACAGAGAGGGTAAATCTCTACAACAACAAGCTACATCTACATCAGTATTCAAAAAGGGATACACGCGAACTAGAAATTACTGTAAGATATAAGTTCAACACTAATGGCAGCAGATACAAGGGAACAGGGGCTGGACAGAGTGAGTTTAACAGACTGTAAAGCACAAACCGCTATTTAGAGCTTAATAATCGGTTGCCTAGGGTTTAAGAGCACGCCTTCATCACCAGTTGCTTCCCGTACCCTTTCCCGTTGTAGGCCTCGTTCACCTCCGTGTGATCGATGATGATCTTGGAATCATCCACCCACACGTACATCATTTCGCCAGCCGCTTCGTCGTCGTGATACAGAATAAAGCGTCCCTTCCTCCCGTTGTCCTTCTGTTCAATCCGTGTCATTCGTTTTCTTTTTTAATGCTTAACGCCCCCGACGGGCACTTGGCCACCTGATCCACCAGTTCTTGACTAGAGGCATGCTCCATCCTGATCCACGGCCGCTCACCCGGTTTATAAACATTGGGCAACGTTCTCACGCAGACACCCGAGTGCGTGCAGAGATTGGGTTTCCATACAATGGTAATCTCCCCGTTCGTATATTCTTTTGATTTCATAAAGCTTGTTTTAAATGGATATCGGGTAAAGTTAGCTTTTTCTTTAATATACCTGCACGATCAAGACATATTTTTCAGTAGACTAGATCCGGAGATAGGGAAAAACGTTTCTAATAAAATCTAGATCAAAAGAAGATTTTTATGAGAGATGAACTGTTAGTACAATCTGTTGTATTAACGTAAATTAATATTTTCAGATCGTACAATTCCCTTTATTTCGACACTACTCATTCTTATCTGGTTCTTGTCTTACTCTTACCTCCTTCTTATCTTATTCTTTTAAATTAGAAGAAAGCAAGAGTTAAGTAATAATTAGCTATGAATGTGGTGGGTGCAAAATGGAAAGACGTGCATTATGTACGGAGCCTGCCAGTGAATGCAAAAGACCCAAAAACAAAGAAACAGGTGAAGCAACGAGGCAAATTTACGGTGACAATGGAATTTATGAAAACCATTACCCCATTTTTGCGGGTGGGGTTCGAGAAAGAAGCAACTGGGAGATCTACTGCTTTTAATGCTGCTATGTCGTACAACATGAAGAACGCTGTGAAAATGCAAGACCAAGAAACGGTATTGGATTACCCCCGGGTGTTGGTGGCACGGGGACCAGTAACGCCAGCACGAGATATACATGCTGAAATTATAGAGGGGGAACTGCAAGTGCGTTGGAATCCGGATATCGAAAAAAATGCTAGCCCTGGAGACATGGCCATGATAGTAGTTTACAATCCTGCCAAGCAACAATCGGTGTACGATTTAAACTTAGCCAAGAGAGCCGATGCAACCGCCATATTCTCGTTGCCAACGGACTGGGAAGGCGACACAATTCACGCCTACCTCGCTTTCAAAACACCAGATGGGGCAAACGTGTCTGATAGTATATATATCCTATTTTAGGACGTGAAAAGTTTTGTATAAAAAAAGGGAGCTGTTAAAAAAACAGCTCTCCTTCTTTAAAACAAAAACATCTTATTGTTTAAATAGCTGACCTCTAATCTCTCCGTCGGGATACTCTTCGCTATGTAAGTTTATATACATTCTTCCTGCAAAAAGCTCATCAACCTGCTCTTGAGTAAGTACACCACTTTGATATGATATAGGAGAAGCAGTTATTTCAAATGGAAACAGTGCAGGTCCGTTAACTGCCGCAACCCCATTATGTATATGCCCTGCCGTGGGTGTTAATCCTGTGTAGGTAGCAACAATAGTAAACCTCATTGTATTTTCATCAAATGTTAGTGTAGCTTTACCTCTTGCAGTAGATGCATTTGATGGCACTTGGCTTGCTCCAAAAAGCATAGCTTTAAAAACTGTTACGTCGTTGTCAATAATCTCATTATCTTTTTCGCAGCTTGCAAGTAGTGCTACTAGGGCAAATGATATATATATCCTTTTAAACAAACTTTTCATAATCGGTAATTTATAAATTAGATACTCAATAAAATAAAACAAGCACCTGTTTTAGTGCTCATTTTTGTTGTAATTAACTCGTTACAAAGATATTAAAATTAGTCCTGTATTTTGAAATGCTTTATGCATTATTAAGATCATATAGCTAACTATCAACAAGTTTATGAATATTTTTCTAAATAAAACACTCAATTAAAAAAATATTTAATTTGTAATTAATCACCAGAAATAAAAAAAAGTACGCCCAAAGCTAAATATACTTCATTGTAGATTTTTGATATAATTGATTCTTAACAATTTTTTTTCATTATTCTCTTATCAGCTTATAGGTCAATATTACTTTTAAATGAAGTTATGTTTGTTTATGACTCAGTTAACTAAGTGTAAGTATCATCTTATTGTCGCTCGCCATCTTACGCATATTTAAAATAGCATATCGCATTCTACCTAAAGCTGTATTTATACTAACACCAGTTATGTCGGCAATCTCCTGAAAACTCAAATCTTTATAATACCTCATCTCAAGCACCTCACGTTGTTTGTCGGGCAAATAACATACAAGCTTTTTAATGTCTTGCAAGACTTGAGCTTTAACCAATTGCGACTCAAAGGTGTCATCGCAAAGATTCATGTTATTAAATAAGTCAACTTCATACGAATCGTTAGATATCGTGTTCTCGTGTTTCCTTTGTCTAAAAAAATCGATCATTAAATTATGAGCTATCCGCATAATCCAAGCCTTAAATTTACCGGTCTCGGTATACTTTCCTTGCCTGATAGTTGTAATGGCTTTAATAAAAGTGTCTTGAAAGATATCGTCTGCCAGGCCCGCATCTCTAACCGTATAATTAATATAGGCATAGATGGCTTGCTTGTGCCTTTCAAGTAGTGTGTCAAATGCTGTATCATTGCCATCAGCAAACAATACAACCAACTGCTCATCGGTCATCGCTGAGTAATTATCCATAGCTTTACTGCTTAAATCTTTATGTAAATTTAGTTGAGTAAAGAGGACTTATAGGCAGTTATTTTAGAGTTTATTATTTATCACTAACAAAACAAAGAAAAACAAAAAGTGGGATAAATGCAAACAACTTAAAATAAAAATTTATCTTTGTTTAATGGGTTGTATCCTAATTCTAATGAAATAAGAAGATTATGAATAATAATTTGAGATATTTGTTAATTATTGCGTTTTTGTTTACAGCAACTCTTGCCTATACACAAGAAGCAACTGATACCTATCCCGATAGCACAAGAATTGATCTGACTAAGCCTATCCTTATTGAAAATAAATTGGATAATTTTGATCAAATCGATCTAAAATTTCCAAGATTAAACCCAGCAGATAAACTTCAACCCCAGTTTAGTCCGTTTCAGAAATTTACTCTCTCTCATGCGCAATATACTAGAAATGGTATTTTGCCAGATATACATTGGAACGGTATTGCATCTGATTTTATTTTTTCTAAAAGTAGAACTGCAATTGCTACAACTATGCCGTCAAGAAGATTGCTTTTGCACTCGTCGGCCACCCTTGGTATAATTGAAACTCCTTATTTTGGTAAGGCAAATTTCTATTCGCTCAATGCAGGTGTTGCATACTCTGTTTCTTCAACTCTAAATGTGGGACTAAGGGGTGGATACAACTCCAATTATGATATTATACCAACTTGGAATATTGGTGCTGATGCAAGCTACGTGATAAGTCCTAATTTGATGGTAGACGGATCAATATCTTATATGGAAACTGCAAATAACTACTTTGGAGTTAATCAAGCGGTGGTTACAGCAGACTTGCATGGTCGCTACCGCATCAATAACGACTGGTTTTTAAACGCTTATGGAGGTATGCCAATAAAGCAATTTAACAACAACCCCAGTCAACCTATGTTGCCCATGATGAACACTCCTTACTTTGGTGGCACAGTTGAGCATTGGTTTAAACCTACTATGGGTGTTGAGGGAGGTATGATATGGAGTAGAGATATGATGTCGGGGAAAATGAGACCTCGCCCAAAACTAGAACTCAAATTTAGACCGGGAAGATGATAATACTTTACAACTTAAATAGACACTTTAAATATTATATACAGTACATATAACACAATAAACACCACTCCCTGCCAGCGACGAATGCTTGCACTCATCTTCATAAATAACCATAGCAATACTCCTAGGGCCACAACTACTAGTGCGTCGATGTAATTGATATCTGGTGTACTTATTGGCTGAATGATGCCTGCTACTCCTAAGATAAGTAGTATATTAAATATATTTGATCCTACTATATTACCAATTGCAATATCTGTGCGCTTCTTAAAGGCTGCTACTGCCGATGTTGCTAGCTCGGGCATGCTGGTTCCGGCGGATACAATGGTGAGACCAATCATGGCTTCTGACATGCCTAGTCGCTCGGCAATGATTATTGCATTTACAACCAAAAGATCTGACCCCCACACTAATGCAACTAGTCCCACTACAATAAATAATATATCTAGCGCCCAGTGCTTTGTTAGCTTTATGTCATCGTCTTCGTCTCTATTGGGATTGATATTGTGTTTTCTTTTTGAAGACACAAGCAAATAAGTTGTGTATGATAAGAAGAGAATCACCATCAAAATCGCTTCTATGCGAGATATTTTAGAATCTAGAAAGAGCAATAGGAAGAGTACCGATGTTAATATCATTACCGGTACATCAAACTTCAATAGTTGCTTTTTTGCCAATAAAGGATATATAATTGCCGACAGCCCCAATATAATGCCAATGTTAAAGAGGTTTGAGCCCAGTGCATTGCCAATAGAGATGGCACTTTGTCCATTCATGGCTGCTTTTATACTTACAAGGAGCTCGGGCATGCTTGTGCCAATTGAAACTATAGTGAGGCCTATTACAAGTGCACTAATGCCTAAACGTTTTGCTAATGATGAAGCGCCAAATACTAGTCCCTCAGCCCCATAATAAAGTATTACAAACGATAATAATAACCAAACAATCTCCATTTTTTAAATCTTTTTTATAACCTAGGTGGCAAAGGTAATTAATTAGACACAATAAAAGTCGGATCTACTAAATTGTTGACCCGACTTTTTAGCTTATTAAGTTTATGCAATTATTTAAGTTTACGCAACTATGTATGTTTATACACGATTAATTATGATTACGCAACTATCTAAATTTAGTTCAAGTTTATCTTCCTCGGCTTAATCATATTCTCTGGTTTAAGCACTTCATCCAGCAATTCTTTATCCATCAAACCTTGATCTATGATAATATCGTAAATCTTTTTTCCTGTAAACATCGCTTCTTTAGCAATCTTAGATGAGTTTTCGTAACCAAGATATGGATTTAGTGCAGTAACCAAGCCAATAGAATTCATAACCATCTCTTTACATCGCTCTTCATTGGCGGTTATACCCACAATGCACTTTTCTCTTAGGGTGTCCATGCCATTAATAAGGATATCTATACTTTCGAGTAGCGAAAATGCAATTATTGGTTCCATTACATTTAGTTGTAGTTGCCCTGCCTCTGAAGCCATTGTAATTGTGAGGTCGTTGCCCACTACCCTATATGCAATTTGATTTACTACCTCTGGGATTACCGGGTTTACTTTTCCTGGCATGATAGAAGATCCGGGTTGCATGGGTGGTAGGTTGATTTCATTCAAGCCAGTGCGTGGGCCCGATGAAAGGAGTCGCAAGTCATTTGAAATCTTTGATA
>DUUR01000155.1 GCA_012841425.1 Bacteroidales bacterium
ATGAAGTATTAAAAGATTTTGGCAGAATAGATATCCTTATTAATAATGCCGGCATTACTAAAGATGGTCTAATCATGAGAATGAGTGAACAACAATGGGATGCTGTTATTAATGTGAATCTTAAATCAGCGTTTAATTTCATTCATGCAATTACACCCATTATGATGCGCCAGAGGTCGGGTAGCATTGTAAATATGAGCTCCGTTGTTGGTGTATCTGGAAATGCAGGACAAGCGAACTACTCTGCTTCAAAAGCAGGTATGATTGGTCTAGCAAAATCCACTGCCAAAGAGCTTGGCTCACGTGGGATAAGAGTTAATGCAATAGCTCCGGGTTTTATCATTACCGAAATGACTGGTCAGCTATCTGAAGAGGTTCGTAATGAATGGGCAAAACAAATACCACTGCGTCGCGGAGGTACTCCAGAAGATGTTGCGAATGTTGCTCTTTTCTTAGCATCCGATATATCTTCGTATGTAAGCGGACAAGTAATTAATGTTTGTGGAGGAATGAATACCTGATATGACCATTCTTTATGAAGACAATCATATAATTATAGTAAATAAAGCTTCCGGAGAAATAGTTCAAGGCGATAAAACGGGAGACAAGCCGTTGTCGGAAATTGTTAAAGAGTATCTTAAAGAGAAATATAACAAGCCCGGCAACGTTTTTTGTGGTGTAACGCACCGGCTAGACCGGCCAACTACGGGAATTGTGGTTTTTGCTAAAACTAGTAAAGCTCTATCACGACTTAATGAAATGTTCAGATATGACAAAGTAGATAAGATATACTGGGCTATAGTAAAAAATAGTCCACCCAACCACGAAGACACTTTGATTCATTGGCTTAAAAAGAATGAGAGAAACAATAAATCTACTGCATTCGACAATGAAAAGCAGGGCACAAAAAAAGCTGTGATGCACTATAAGATAATAGGTGCATCAGAAAATTATTTCTTGCTAGAGGTAGATCTTGAAACGGGAAGACATCACCAAGCAAGAACTCAACTTGCTAAAATTGGCAGCCCCATCAAAGGAGACCTCAAATATGGTGCAAAGAGATCTAATGCCGATGGAAGTATAAGCTTACATGCAAGAGCAATCTCTTTTATCCACCCGGTATCGGATACTAAAATAGAGGTAACTGCTCCGGTTCCTGAAGATAATTTATGGCAGTCGTTTGAGCAATAAATTCAAAATTGCATCAGTTATTCGATATCAATTTAAATCTATCTAATCTTAATAATAGATTCTGATTCTATAAATTTAAGTTTATCTAATTTTAATAGTAGAGTCTGCTTCTGCAAATTCGATACATTCCATAGATGTTAAAGACTTGTCCTTCTTTTTAGCATCCAATTTATTTTCCATCTCCATATACATCATTAGTCCTTTTTCGTACTTCTTGCTGAAGGTTTGCATCTCTTTAGGCATATTCACAATTTTACTTCCATTGGCGCTTCCAAATCCCACACCAACATCAGGAGCTATGTATACTACAAATTTGTTTTCATCATTTTCCATCTCATAGCCTGGGCAACTTATGCCAAGGAACTCTTTGTTAGGTAATTCTTTAAAAGTATAATCATTATAGAAATCTTCTTCTTCCATCTCTAAATTTGCATCCAAATCAATCTGCCGTGCAATTACACTCTCACCTGTTTTTATTACAAATAGGTTTTTGTCAATATCAAAAACCATAATCATATCGGGTGCCATTTGGCTTCTAGCACCAAAGTAAGACTCATTTTTATTAAAGAAATAATCCATTTCCATATCACCTTCACCGGTAGCCATTTTTATCTTGTAAAGGTAATTAAACTTGTATTCAGAGGGTAGTTCGGATACGTCAACTATTTTGCCGGTACCAACATTGAACAAGCCATCTAGATTCTGATTAAGAATCTTATCCATCGCTTCAGAGGTTCGCTCAGCTGCCTTATCTGCAGCTTTGTTTATTATTACATCTTCAGTTCTCTCTACTATCCTGTTTTTTAGCCTATTCAAAAACTGAGCTTCTACAGTAGAAGAGAATATAAAGATGAAAGAACAAATAAGAAGAATTTTAATAGTTTTCATTATGATTGTCTAAATAAACCTGTAATTAAAAATTTAAGTATGAATTTAAACTGATTTCAACCATTCTTCATACTTTTCTCCTAAAATGGGAACAGGTTTCTCTCTGCCATTTATTGCATTTAAAAGTCCCATTACCCACATATAAAGTAATACAAACGCACCTACCATACTAACAATCCAACCCAGGATAGGAATTACGTTAATTAAACTTAAAGCAAGACTTGTTAAAACTAATCCCAACGATTGTCTGATGTGATACTTTGCAAATAGATCTCTTTTTTCATTATTCAAAACAAGTGCAACCACTAAACCAATAATTGTCAGATATGCAACTATTGCAATAGTTTTGTCTTGTGTGTCTCTAGTTACTTCATTTTCCATGACTTATTTTTTTTATTTTAAAAGATATTTGAACATAATATACATTCACTCATTACTTAACAGTTATAAAGAAGAATTGTTTTTAATATTTATAAAACTTTAAAAAATTAACAATCAAAGAGTGTTAATTCAGTGTTAGTTAGTTCAATTCTTATTCGATTCGTTTCTTGGATCTATATAAAAAGATTACATTTGTGTTAGCAATAAGCATTAAAATATTATTAAATGAAACCTACATTATTTGTATTAGCAGCAGGAATGGGTAGCCGCTATGGTGGTCTTAAGCAATTAGATGGGGTAGGACCCAACAAAGAAACCATTATGGATTATTCTATTTTCGATGCTGTAAACGCTGGTTTTGGCAAACTGGTATTTGTAATCCGAAAGGATTTTGAAGAAGAATTTAAAGAGAAAATTGTGAAGAAGTATGAAAAGAAAATACCAGTTGAATTGGTATTTCAAGAACCCGATAACCTCCCTGATGGATTCACACCAAATCCCGAGAGAGTGAAACCTTGGGGAACAAATCATGCTGTAATGATGGGTAAAAACGTTATTAATGAGCCTTTTGCAGTAATAAATGCAGATGACTTTTACGGCCGTGAAAGCTTTAAGGTACTTGCAGATTACCTAACTTCACTAAATACAAGTGAAAACAAATACTGTATGGTTGGTTACAGAGTTGGAAACACATTATCTGAAAGTGGCACTGTTGCTCGCGGAGTATGTGAAACCGATGAAAGCGATAACCTTACAGGAGTAGTAGAACGTACTCAAATAAAGCGTATTGACGGAAAGGTTAGTTATCACGAAGATAATGGAAACTGGATTTCTATTGAAGACAATACACCAGTTTCTATGAATATGTGGGGTTTTACTCCTGATTACTTCAAATATTCTGATGAGTATTTTATTGATTTCTTAAATGAGAACCAAGACAATATTAAAGCAGAGTTTTTTATTCCACTAGTGGTAAATGATCTTATAGTTAACAATAAAGTTAATGTAAAAGTACTTGATACACCTTCAATATGGTTTGGTGTAACTTATGCTGAAGATAGGCCATCAGTAGTAGCTAAACTTAAAGAACTGACAGATGAAGGCATTTATCCTTCACCTTTGTGGTAGCTACTTCTAGATTTCACACATTAATATAGAATATGTGGTTAGATATTATCATCATTCTTCTGCTGATACTTA
>DUUR01000156.1 GCA_012841425.1 Bacteroidales bacterium
TGCTACGTGTATAACTGGATTATTGTACCTTTTAACAGGATAAAAAAGGTTTAGCATAATCAATATAAGTAAGAACAATAAAATAAAATGAAACGCAAAATTATTAACGATCCTGTTTTTGGATTTATCAATATACATAATGATTTCCTCTATAACTTAATACAACATCCTTATCTTCAAAGATTAAATCGAATTAAACAACTAGGGCTTGCAGCATTTGTGTATCCTGGAGCACAACATACTAGATTTCATCATTCGATTGGAGCAATGTTTTTGATGAATGAGGCATTGAAAACACTGAAAGAAAAAGGGCACGAAATAACTCCAAGTGAACTGGATGGAGCTATGGCGGCAATTTTGATGCATGATATAGGACATGGCCCGTTTTCGCATGTATTGGAAAATACTCTTGTAACTAACATTTATCATGAAGAGATTTCATTATTAATGATGCACCAAATGAATGAAGAGTTTGATGGAGCATTAAAAATAGCAATAGATATTTTCACAGATAATCATCCCAAAAAGTTTCTACACCAGCTTGTGAGTAGCCAATTGGATGTAGATAGGCTTGATTATTTGCGACGAGATAGTTTCTTTACGGGAGTAGTTGAAGGAAATATTGGTTCTGCCCGAATTATTAAAATGTTGGACGTAAAAGATGACAAGTTGGTGATTGAATCTAAAGGTATTAATTCTATAGAGAACTTTTTAATGTCGAGAAGACTAATGTATTGGCAAGTTTATCTACATAAAACTGCTATGGCAGCTGAAAAGATGCTGGTTAACACATTGCGTCGGGCAAAAGAATTATCTAATAGTGGGGAGAAGTTATTTGCATCACCCGCCCTATCCTACTTTTTGAATACTGATACTACTTTAGAGGATTTTAGTAATAATGGTTTAGCTATTCAACATTTTGCAAATCTTGATGACAATGATATTTGGGCTTCACTTAAAGTTTGGGCATCACACGAAGACACTGTTTTATCTGTTTTAAGCGAGGGAATGGTAAATAGGAAGCTATTTAAAATTGAAATTACAGACAATAGGATAACTGAAGATAAGATAGAGCAGATTCTTGAAAAATTCACGAAGGAGTTTGATTTAAATGAAAAGGAGGCATTATATTTTATTTCTTCCGATGTTTTTACCACAGATATGTATAGTGAAAAAGATGACAGTATTGATATACTGTATAAAAATGGCAGTATAAAGGATATATCAGAAGCTTCTGATATGCTTAATATTGAACTACTTTCGAAAAAAGTTATAAAACACTATTTTGCATATCTGCGTACTTAATTTTCATCTTTAGCCGTTGGAACAAAGAACCATACAACTATAGCTCCAATTAAACCAAGAGATAAAATTAATATTCGAAGGGGTATTATTTTTATAATTACAAAAGAGGAGATGCAAACCATTGTCCACATAAATATAATTATTCCTATCTTCCCTTTTCTGGTAACTCCATTTCGTTTATGATAGTTTTTAATTCTTGGTCCTAATATTTTATTATTTAACAACCAATTATATAGTTTTCTTGAACTCTTTGCATATAAATAAGCTGATAAGAGTGCAAAAGGAGTAGTGGGTAGTCCTGGCAGCACGATACCTAGGATAGCAAGTGCAAGAGACAATGTACCACCTACTATATATAAAATACGTGTTAAACGACTCTTTTTTAATCCTATTTCATTTTCCTTTATAGCAACTGTGATTTCTCTTTTCTCATTCATTAAAATAGCATATTGAAAATAAGTAATACAAAGTTAATTAAATAATCACACCTTTCAATTTTGGGCATTCATCAAATTCTGTTATCTTTGCAGAGTTGTTAAGGTTATAAAAAACTGCGATTTAGCATATGAATTCTATACAAACAGATAAAAAAAAGATTCGCCTTCTATTCGTTTGTCTTGGTAATATTTGTCGCTCACCGGCTGCCGAGGGTATAATGAAAAGAATTGTGGATAAAAATGAATTACAGGATATAATCGAAGTTGATTCTGCTGGTACTTCTGGTTGGCATGAA
>DUUR01000157.1 GCA_012841425.1 Bacteroidales bacterium
ATCACCATCAATCTTCTCTATTCGGTGTATTACATAGTTGCCTTCTTCTGTCTTTGCAAGTACAATATTTCGTTTTCGTATAGAATTGTTATCGATAGGACTGAGTTCAATCTCATCTGTTCCGGGCCTAATGAATGGAAGCATACTGTTCCCTTTTGAAGGAATAATCACCTGATGGCCAGCTTTTATCTCGGTGAGAATATGTAAAAAGAATGATTCGTTCTGTACTATTAATTGCATTTATTTTTAGTTGAATCTTTTTAGTTATGGACAAATATAACAATTTTAAGGTTTTTAATTATAAGTATTGTATTTATAGTAATTGGAATCGATTTTTATATCTTTGTATAAGATTTATAATCAACAATATGAAGAAGTTTAAATTTAATAGCCTATTAATTTTGATGGCTGGATTGATGATGGCTTGCGGTACAAATAACAAAAGTATAAATGATATGCAGCAATCGGGTAATATAACCGAAAAGGTAGTTGCCGAGACGATTACAGAGTTGAAAGATTCGCTTGGTGATAGTTTTACTTTTAGAATTGAGCGAGGTGTAAAACAGGTTGCCGAACTTTGGCGAGAATCTGATGGTTCGCAAGATGATTTTGTGCAGTTCTGCAAAAGTTCTTTTGTGGCAGAAGATGACCAACTTGAACTGTTATATAGCACTTTAGAGAGAAACTTTGAAATAATAAGTGGGTACTATCATAAAATGAACGTTGAGCTGAAAATGCCTTTACAACTTGTAGGGCCCGATATCACTCCAGTGGATATGATGTTTGGCAGTTATAGTGCTTCATCTCATCTAACCGAGGATTTATATTCTAATAAAATTGCTTTTCTAACTGCACTTAATTTCCCTTTTTACTCACTTAGTGAAAAGACTGAGCTAGGTGAAAATTGGAGTCGCAGGGAGTGGGCATATGCACGAATGGGTGATAGATTTACTTCGCGTGTACCTTCTGATATTCAGCAACATATTTCTAAAACTATGACTGAGGCTGATACATATATCTCCGACTATAATATTTTCATGGATAAGTTGAGGAGCGATGAAGATATACAGTTGTTTCCTGATAATATGAAGCTGATATCTCATTGGGGACTTCGTGATGAATTGAAATCTAACTATGCGGATAGTGATAACGGTTTGGAGAAACAACGAATGATATATCGTGTTATGGAGCGCATTATTGATCAGTCGATTCCAACACAGGTGATAAATAGAGGTGACTACAATTGGAATCCATATTCAAACGAGATTTTTGATAATGGAGAGAAAATAGAAATTACTCCTGAAGAGACTGGCAGATATGAGGTGTTCATTAAAAATTTTCAGGCTGTAAGCCAGTTAGATCCTTATTCACCTCACTATAAAACTCAACTTGATCGTTCTTTTGATGGTACAATGGAGATTCTTAAAAAAGATGTTGAGAATTTATTCACTCAATTAGTGTCGTCTCAGCAAGTAAAAGAAGTAGCGGCTCTTATTGAATCGAGATTAGGACGTAAATTAGAACCTTTTGATATTTGGTATAATGGTTTTGGATCTGACAAAAGTATGGGTGAAGAGGAGTTAAACGCTATTACTTCTCGTAAATATCCTAATGCTGCAGCATTGGAAGCAGACCTTCCGAATATATTAGTAAAATTGGGATGGACTACCGAGAAAGCTGCTGAGATAAGTTCACTAATTACTGTTGATGCATCACGTGGTGCTGGTCATGCGTGGGGATCGAGAATGCGAAATGATTTAGCTCGCTTACGTACAAGAATTGGTGAGAATGGTATGGATTATAAAGGGTATAATATTGCTATACATGAGTTTGGTCATAACGTAGAGCAAACTATTACAATGAATGATGTTGATTTTTATATGCTAAGTGGTGTCCCAAATACAGCTTTTACTGAAGC
>DUUR01000158.1 GCA_012841425.1 Bacteroidales bacterium
TATTAATTGCTCATTCCAACGAAGATTATAAAAGAGAAGTTAGAAGTGTAGAAACTCTTCTTGAAGCGAGGGTGTGCGGAATACTTGTTTCGCAATCAAAAACAACAGATAAGTTTAATCACTTTCAGGAAATATTAGATAATAATGTTCATCTAATATTTTTCGATCGCATCTGCACAGGTATAAATACCGATAAAGTTGTTGTAGATGATTATGATGGCTCTTTTAACGCTGTAGAACATCTTATCGAGACTGGATGTACTAGAATTGCCTTTCTTGGTTCTACTCCACAAATGCCAATCTCAAATAACAGACGTATGGGATATGAGGATGCACTGTTAAAGCACAAGTTGCCAGTAGATAAAAACCTCATGAAGATATGCGATACAGTTGAAATGGCTAAAGAAGTTGTCCCTCAAATGTTAAAAGAGGAGGTTGTGCCTGATGCTTTTTTTTGTATTAATGACGAGGTGGGGGCAATATGTATACAAATTGTTAAGTCGTTCGGATACGATGTCCCTAGAGATATCTCTGTGTGTGGATTCACTAATAGCTTTTTAACTGAGGTTACTTACCCGAGAATGACAAGCGTAGATCAGCATGGTTTCAAAATGGGCAAAGAGGCTGTTAGGCTTCTCATAAATCGTATTGAGGGTAAAGAGGTAAGGGAAGGAATGGTAAACAGGCTAATAAAAACAGAGTTAGTAGTCAAGGAATCAACAAAATGCACTCGATTGCATAAATAATATTTGGGTTAATAGGTTGTACTATAAAAGATGATCTGATAAAAGCCCGTATATTTGTTTATACATACAATCTAAACAGCATGAAGAAAAGGAAATTATCTTTTTGGGAGATTTGGAACATGAGCTTCGGCTTTATGGGTATCCAATTTGGCTTTGCCTTACAAAATGCCAACGTAAGTAGAATATTCGAAACCTTGGGTGCTAGAATTGAAGATATCCCTATCTTGTGGATAGCTGCACCCATAACCGGATTAATAGTGCAGCCAATAATCGGTCATCTTAGCGATAAGACATGGAACAGGTTTGGCAGAAGGCGACCATATTTCATGATAGGTGCAATATTTACCACTCTTGCACTTATATTTATGCCCAACTCACCCTCTCTATGGATTGCAGCAGGTATGCTGTGGATAATGGATGCATCAATAAATATCTCAATGGAGCCCTTCAGAGCTTTCGTAGGTGACAATTTGCGTTCAGATCAGCGAACCATGGGCTTTGCAATGCAGAGTTTCTTTATCGGAACAGGGGCTGTAATTGCATCGGCTCTCCCTTATATTCTAACAAACTGGTTTGGTGTAGCAAATACCGCTCCCGAAGGAGTTATTCCTCAGTCGGTAAAACTTTCTTTTTACATTGGTGGTGTAGTGCTTATTGCATCTGTTATGTACACGGTATTCACCTCCAAAGAGTATTCTCCCGACGAACTTGCAGCGTTTGAGGAGGAGGAAAAGAAGTCCACAGGTTTAAAAACAATAATAAAACTTCCGGTAACATCAGCGGAGTTTATAAAAAGGGGTGTTATTTGGACCATAATCGGGTTACTTGCAACTGCGCTCATTAGAGCTTTTAAGCTGGATGATGATAATGCACAACTATACATTGTATCGGGACTTATTCTTGCTTTTGGAATTATTCTTCTGCTTTCTGGTTTTATAACCAGAAAGTCTAATGACCCAAAAGGACTTGTTGGTATAATGAACGATTTACTGCATATGCCAAAGACTATGGGTCAGCTTGCTGTTGTGCAGTTCTTCTCGTGGCTCGCATTTTACGCAATGTGGATTTATACAACTCCTGCAATAACGCAACATATATACGGTACAACCGATTCTTCTACCGAGTTATACAATTTGGGGGCTAACTGGGTAGGTGTATTGTTTGCAGTATATAATGGGGTTTCGGCCATTAGTGCTTTCTTACTTCCTTTAATAGCCAAGCAAATTGGTCGCAAGGCAACTCACTCAATCGCTCTTGCATTAGGAGGTATCTCATTTATCTCTCTATATTTTATTAACGATCCCAACATATTACTTATCCCTATGATTGGGGTAGGCTTTGCATGGGGTAGTATCCTTTCTATGCCTTATGCCATTCTCACTGGCTCTCTGCCAGCCGATAAGATGGGTACTTACATGGGTATATTCAATTTCTTTATAGTGATTCCTCAAATTCTAGCAGCTAGTATTCTTGGATTTATAACACGCGAGTTGTTTAACGGACAGGTTATATTTACTATGATGCTTGCCGGTTTTTCTCTTGTACTTGGTGCAATTAGTGTATTTATAGTACAGGATAAGGACGATGTATATAAATTGAAGAGGCACTAATTCAATATTTTTATAACTAAAACAGACTCTTGAAATGAGAATAGGTAAATTGCTTTCGCTAATTCTAATAGGGTTATTAACTATATCATGTGTAAATAAGCCTGCCAAACAGGAAGAGGCCACTACAAAGGGTGTGCACCCCGAATGGGTCTATAATGCAACTATTTATGAAGTTAATACTCGTCAATATACCCCCGAAGGAACTTTTAATGCTTTTGCCAATCACCTGCCCAGATTACAAGAGTTAGGGGTGGATATACTATGGTTTATGCCCATTCAAACAATTGGCGAGAAAGACAGGAAAGGTAGTCTAGGTAGTTATTACTCCATAAAAAATTATACAGAAGTTAATAGTGAGTTTGGTACCCTCGATGATTTTAAAGAGGTGGTAGAAACTGCACAGAGCATGGGTATGAAGGTGATTCTCGACTGGGTTGCAAATCATACCTCTCGCGATGCTGTTTGGGTAGATGAACACCCAGATTGGTATGTTAGGGATAGCTTGGGCGATTTAAATGTTATGTACGATTGGACAGATATTGCACAACTTGATTACACAATTACCGAGATGCGAAGCGAGATGATTAAAAGCATGATGTTTTGGGTTGAAGAAACCGGGATAGATGGTTTTAGGTGCGACGTAGCGGGCGAACTACCCACCGATTTTTGGGAAGTGGCAAAAGACTCTCTTTTGGCTATTAATAACGATCTGTTTTTCCTTGCTGAGGCAGAGAAGCCCGAACTTAACGAATCTGCTTTTGATGCATATTACGCTTGGGATTTTCATCATAAGATGAATTCTGTTGCACAAGGAAAAGAGCCTGTTGATTCTCTTAGGGCATCTTTAAACAGGATGCTCAATAACTTTCCCAATCATGCTATTCCAATGTACTTTACATCAAATCACGATGAGAATTCATGGAACGGTACTGAGTTTGAACGAATGGGCGATGCTGTTAAAACACTTGCTGCACTAACGTACGTTTTGCCTGGTATGCCGCTTATATATAGCGGTCAGGAGGCTGGTTTGGATAAGCGACTAGAATTCTTTGAAAAGGACTTAATTGATTTTACCGATAAGGAAGATTTTACCGGGTTTTATAAAAAGCTCAATAGCCTTAAAAAGCAACATCCCGCTCTGCAATCGCAAGAGAGGGATGGAAGTATGAGTGAAATAGCAAATAATCACCCTCAAAAAGTTTGGTCTTTTAAAAGAACAAAAGGAGAGAGTGAAGTTGTTGCCGTTTTTAATCTTAGTAAAGATTCTCTAAATGTAACTCTAGAAGAAGACCTTAAAGGTGTAAATTACGACTCCATGCATGATTCTACCGATGTAGATATTACAGGAGAAGTTACCTTACAACCTTGGGAATACAAGATTTTATATAGATAATAAATTGTTAAGCAAGAAAAGGCTTTAACTGTTCAACCCAATTAACAATACGCTCTTCTGTTAGTTCTGGCTCATAATCATCGTCTAGTGGCAGTCCCACGAACTCACCATCTACAAGAGCGCGAGAGTACTCAAAGTCATAACCTTCAGGTGAAACTTTGCCTACAACGGTTGCCCCTTGCTTAATAATAATTTCGTAAAGTATACCAATTGCATCAACAAAAGAACTTGGGTATATCGATGCATCACCCATTCCGAACAGAGCAATAGTCTTGCCCGATAGGTCCATCTGCTCAAGTTTAGGAAAGAAATCATTCCAATCGTCCTGCAAATCCTGAACACCCCATGTAGAGACACCAAGAATTAATACGTCGTGTGTTTTAAAAGGCTCATCGTCCCCGTCATATATATCAACAAGCGTTGGAGAATAATCTGCCAATAGTTCTGCCATCCTTTCGGCTGCATCTTTAGTGTGCTCGGTACTTGATCCGTAAATGATTGCTAATGACTTCATATATTTTCAGTTTTATGATTATAATTTATTTTGTGAACCTATTTATAGATTTACAACTGTGATTTTTAGTTTTACCTATTCGCAAAGATAACATATCTTTCAAAAAACGCAATAAAATGAGCACATATTACATTTTTGAATAAGCGAGTTTGATTTTAACCTTAATTATGGCTAGAGGGTCTAAACAAGAGTTGTACTTTCTGCTTAGTTAGTCCCTACCAAGTCCTGA
>DUUR01000159.1 GCA_012841425.1 Bacteroidales bacterium
GATGAGCAGTCGGCCGAAGAAATAGCCAAACAAAAAGGTACACCCACTACGCCTGGTACAGAAAGCCCATTTCGCAACCGTCCTATTAGCGAAACACTAGAACTGTTTCAAAAAATGAATAGCGGAGAGGTTCCCGAAGGAAAGATGGTGCTCCGTGCCAAAATTGATATGGCTTCATCAAATATGCACATGCGAGATCCCATTATATATCGTGTTATTCATATTCCTCATCATCGCACGGGTACTCAATGGAAAGCCTATCCTATGTACGATTTTGCACATGGTGAGTCGGACTATTTCGAAGGTGTAACACATTCACTTTGTACATTAGAGTTTGAAGTGCATCGTCCTCTTTACGACTGGTTCCTAGATCAACTAGCCGACACTGATTATCGTCCTAAACAGATTGAGTTTAATCGTCTAAACCTCACATACACTGTAATGAGCAAGCGTAGACTGCTTGAGCTTGTACAAAATAAGCTAGTTACAGGATGGGATGATCCGCGAATGCCAACCCTCTCAGGAATGCGTAGGAGAGGCTACACGCCACAATCTATACGCAACTTTATAGACTCCATAGGTTATACAAAATACGATGGTATCAACGATATGTCACTTCTAGAGCATGCCGTTCGCGAAGATCTTAATAAGCATGTTACAAGAGTCTCTGGAGTGATAGATCCTATCAAACTTATTATTACAAACTATCCCCAAGATTTGGTTGAAGAGATGGAAACAGTTAACAATCCTGAAGATGAAACCACGGGAAGTAGAAAATTAAAGTTCTCACGCGAGCTATGGATTGAGAGAGACGACTTTTTGGAAGATGCTCCGAAAAAGTATTTCAGGCTCACGCCAGGTGGTGAGGTGCGATTAAAAAGCGCTTATATTATTAAGTGCACGGGTTGCAAAAAGGATGAAGAAGGAAATATTATAGAGGTTTATGCCGAGTATGATCCTCAAACAAAAAGTGGAATGCCCGAAGCAAAGCGTAAAGTAAAAGGAACAATTCATTGGGTTTCAGTGCCACACAGTCTCAATGCAGAGGTTAGGCTTTACGATAGACTCTTTATGGTAGAAGATCCTTTAGCAGAAAAAGATAAAGATTTCAAAGAACTAATGAATCCCAATTCTCTTATAGTAAAAAAAGATTGCAAAGTCGAAGAGTACCTAAATGATGCCAAACCAGGTGATAGGTTTCAATTTCAGCGTATTGGGTATTTCAATATCGATTCAGATTCAACCCCACAAAACTTAGTCTTTAATCGCACAGTAGCCCTCAGAGACTCGTGGAAGAAAAAAGGTGGATAATCTAATCCTATAAATATGGAAGATAACGAGCTGGATTTAAGTTCATTAATTGAGAAGTATGAGCATATGCAAGCTCTTGGCAAAAATATATATTTAGATGCCGATGAGTTTGCTATGTTAATAGAATATTATAGCAGCGAGGGCGATCAAGAAGAAGCTGAGACCCTTGTAGAGGAAGGATTAAAAATTCATCCCAGTAGTGCCATACTTATGCTTGCCAAAGCAAAAATGCTTATTCTATCTACTAAATATGAGGAAGCACTAGATTATTTAAGGTTCCCCTCAGATGATAGTGATATCGACCATTCACTATTGAGGGTAGAGGCTCTCTTGCACTTGTCTCAATTTGATGAAGCAGAGAAGGAATCCATTAAGATATTGGCTCGTGATCTGCCAGAAGAGGATTTATATTACTTTATCACTGAGTTAGGATACCTCTTAAACGATGTAGATAAATTCAATCGTGCAATAGCATATCTCGAAGAGAGTTTAAAGATAAACAGCTCAAATGCAGAAGTTATTGTTGACCTTGCCTATGCATATGAAATGAAAGGAGACATGATAAAAGCAATTGAATATAACGATCAGCTACTCGATATCGACCCATATTCATTTGATGCATGGGTTAATATTGGTAAATTATATTCAATGAACGACCAGCACGATAAGGCCATAGACGCATTTGACTTTGCTCTCACTATCAGAGAAGATGATATGTCGGCAATGAAAATGAAGGCACTTTCGTTATACCTAAATGATAATGTAGAAGAGTCGGTAAAGCTTTTCAGAAAATGCTTATCACTTTCGCCAAATGATGAATCGGTGTACGACTCGTTACTAGATGCATATGCCGCTTTAGAGCTGTACGACGAAATGGAGAATATTATCGATCTCAAAGAGGCACTGTTTGGGAGTGCAGGCATTATTGCTAAGCGTGCTAGTGTTTATATAAGTAAGGAAGAATTTGATAAAGCAAAATCTCTGTTCATTCAAATTCCCGAAGCCGATAAAAACACCTTAGATTATTACTTGTTAGAGGGAGAGCTGGCATTTTACGAAAATGATTTTGTAACTGCTGAGTATGCCTATATAAAAGCCTCTTTAATTTCAGAGGAAAATGAAGATATCTTAGATAGATTGGCAAATGTATGTGTTGCACAAGAAAAGTATATACAAGCTGCAAACTACCTTGAAGAGCTTTTGGATATTGCCCCCGATTTCCCTACTGCAAAATCGCGTCTTGCATTTATACGCTTCGAGATAGGGTCTAAAGAACCATTTGATGAAATTATGCAACAATTTTCAGACGATGAGCTTCGTTTACTGTTAAGCATGATAATGGGAAATGACATCTCTGACTACGACGATTTTAATCGTGAAATGATTCTAACACGACTTAACGAAGCGAGAGAAAACCGAATACTGTTTAAAAATATAAAGTATTAA
>DUUR01000160.1 GCA_012841425.1 Bacteroidales bacterium
CCAGATGATTCGTTTTGCATCAATTCATTTATAGAATTTGATTCAAAATATATACCTAACCAGTCGGCAACCATGGACTCTGTAACTGACTTTCAGACAGAGATTGCTCCTTCTAGAACATTCGTTTTTGTACGTGAGATACAAAAGTTGCGTGAAGCTGGACTCATTAAAGGTGGAAGTCTTGAAAATGCAATTGTAATTTATGAGCGTGAACTTCCTCAGGATGAGCTTGACGTAATTGCCGACGAGCTGAAGGTGCCTAGGCAAAATGCCAAAGAGTTAGGTTACCTCAATAGTCGCAAACTAGTTTTTCCTAACGAGCCTGCCAGGCATAAATTATTAGATATTATAGGAGATATGGCTTTAATTGGAAAACCAATTAAAGGAAGACTCATTGCCTATCGTCCGGGTCATAAGATAAACAATAATCTTGCCAGACTTATTCGTAAGGATATAAAATTAAATGAGGTTCAGCCTCCTGTTTATGACCCTTCTTTAGAACCTGTTATGGATAACATACGTATACGCGAACTGTTGCCTCACAGATATCCGTTTCTGATGGTTGATAAGATTATACAAATGACCGATAAGTATATTGTTGGAGTAAAAAATATTACATCAAATGAGCCATTTTTTACTGGACATTTTCCACAAGAACCTGTCATGCCAGGTGTTTTGCAAATAGAAGCTATGGCACAAACTGGGGGGCTGCTTGTTCTGTCAGGATTAGATGATCCAGAAAAGTATTCTACCTATTTTCTTAAGATTGATAATGTCAAATTCAGACATAAGGTTGTTCCTGGTGATACAATCATTTTCCGTGTTGAGCTTTCAAGCGAAATGAGAAGAGGAATTGCCACTATGCGCGGGTTAGCATTTATTGGAGATAAAGTAATATCTGAAGCAGATTTCACTGCACAGATAGTAAAGAATAAATAACAAATAATTAAGCTTATATATGAATTCTGTTTCAAATTTAGCCTTCGTGCATCCTGAAGCAAAGCTGGGCGATAATGTTATTGTGGAGCCATTCGCATTTGTTGATAACAATACCGTAATTGGTGATGGTACCCGCATAATGAGTCATTCAACCATCTTATATGGTGCGCGTATTGGTAAAAATTGCACAATATTTCCGCATGCAACCATAGCAGGGGTTCCGCAAGATCTCAAGTTCCAAGGTGAAGATACAACTGCTGAAGTTGGTGATAATACCATAGTGCGAGAGTGTGCAACTATTAACCGTGGAACAGCATCAAGAGGAAAAACTATTGTTGGTAATAACTGTCTTATTATGGCATATAGCCATGTGGCTCATGATTGTATACTTACGGACAATATAATCATTGGAAATGCTACACAATTGGCAGGTGAAGTTGAAATTGATGACTATGCCATAATTAGTGGTGGTACTCTTATTCACCAGTTTACTCGGATAGGAGCACATGTCATGATTCAAGGTGGTTCTAAAATCCCTAAAGATATTCCACCTTTTGCACTGGTAGGTCGCGAACCAATAGTATATATGGGCCTTAATGTAGTAGGTCTTCGTAGAAGAGGTTTCAGCAGTGAACAGATAAACTCAATACAGGAGATTTATCGATATATATACCAGTCAGGACACAATGTTTCACAGGCTACAGAAAAGATAGAAAGCGAGCTTCCCGAAACTGATGAACGTAATTATATATTAGAGTTTATCCGTACTTCTAGCAGAGGCATAGTTCGTGGAAATATGGAGGGGTAAAATATGCAGCAAATCTTTTTTCCAGCTGAATGGCATTCTCAAAGTGGTGTTCAGTTAACTTGGCCACATATGGGGACAGATTGGGCTGATATTTTAGATGAGGTAATTGATTGTTACCTCTCTATTTCTAGAGAGATAATAAAAAGAGAAAAGCTGCTAATAGTTGCTCCAGGTAATTCAGAAGTTGAGCAATATTTTTCTAAAGAAGAGAAGAAAAATATCATCTTTACTGAAGTAGAAAGCAATGATACTTGGACAAGAGATCATGGCGCAATTTCTGTATTTATAGATGGTAAACCAACTTTATTGGACTTTGGTTTCAATGGATGGGGACTAAAATTTGCAGCAAATCACGATAATCAAATCAATAACAAGCTCTACAAAAAGTCCATCTTTAATTC
>DUUR01000014.1 GCA_012841425.1 Bacteroidales bacterium
GCAGATAAGCAATAATATACCAAAACAGTCGTATATTGCCTGTGAAGAATAATGGTTTTAATATAAAATCAAGCAGAACACCACCAATAAAAAGGGCTACAGTCACTATTATCGGCATGTAGGTTTTCCATGCCGATTCGTTCAGTTCAGTATTTGAACTAATTTCTCCACAACCACAACCAACATCTTTATTGCAATTAACTTCAATATTTTTATTGAAATTAGGATCTTTATAATTATCTAAATCAACATCTATATTTTTAAAAGAATCTTGTGCCATATATTTGTAATTTTATACGGCAAAGTTAAGTTGAATATCCCGCAACTTAGTTGCAATAAAACAGAAGCAGATTTTTAGTATTGTAGTAAGATTATTGTTGATTTCTAATTCCAGAACCAGAGCATTTATCACAAAGCCCTTTCATTACAAAATTAATGTTTTCGAGTAAAAATTTATCTGGCAATTGAACAGGAGGAATTGATATACTCTCGAGACAATAGGTTTTATGACAACGTGTGCAATTGAAATGTACATGTAGCTCATTTAATTCGCACTGACAGTCATCATTGCAAACCGAGTATTTCATTGAGCCTGAACCATCGTCGATACTATGAATTACAAGATGATCATGGAACAAAGTTATTGTTCTTGAAATTGTTGATTTGTCAACTGTTTCCAATGTTGCTTCAAGATCAGACAAACTAAATGCCTGCGGATAATCCACCATTGCCTTAAATATCAACAGTCTCACCGCTGTTGGTTTAACCTCTCTATCTAGTAATTTTTGCTCAAGTTCTTTCATAATTTGCCCATCTAAATATCATTACAAAAATAATAAAATAGAAGAAGAAATCCAATTGATTAAATTAAATGGAATCACCTGCAATGATGGATATAATTAGAAAAGGTGATGAAGAAATTAAATCAGGTGGTGGTGTGAGATTAAACAAAACTCTTATCAATAAATTTAGAGTTCAATAACCGTGCAACAGCCATGTAGTTAGTTTTAAATACTATCTCATCGCCAACATGATATTTCTTTTTGCCCTCTTCGGTTTTGTTTGAACCTATATCTACCACCATCATATCGGAAGTAATTCCAACAAACTTAACATCTTTATCCATTACCTCAAGGTCGGCATCATCTACATCAAGCATACCAAAATCGAGTATCGCTTTTACCGTGGTATCGTTAGGTTTCAAGTCACTAAAATCGGCAGTGTGACCAATATTTGCATCGCTTAGCACTCCTTCGGGCACAATCTTTTTCTTCTCCAGCTCTATAATATTTGCTCTAAACTCAAATGTATCTGTGTGAAGATTCATAAACTGCTCGTTCTTCAAAGGGCTTACTCCAAAGAAAGCTGCCTCACCAATTCTGAAATGATTTATATTAGGTGGCACTGTACCCTGATCTATTAACGGAAGTGTTATAGAAGACCCCCCTGAAATGAATCGTAAATCTTTATTGAAACGTGCCGAAATTAACTCTTTATAGATTGATAGCTGTAGTAGCTTGTCGTAATTGGGCTCAATGCCATACATGCAGCCAAGGTTAGACCCCAATCCGATAACTTCGATATGAGGGAGATTAAACACCTTTTCGTAGAACGAGATTAAGTCTTCTCTATTAACACCCTCTCGTAATTCTCCTAACTCGATCATAATGATGATCTGATGAATTTTATCTTGCCTTTTAGCAGCGTCATTCAATGCCTTAATTGTACTAAGTGATGAGTTTAGCGATATATTTGCATACTCTACAACCTCATCGGCATAAACCTCGGCAGGGGGTTTAATGTAGATTGTTCTCATATTTGGATTAACAGCTCTTAGATTTCTCAAACTGGTTAATCTTGAATCTCCTACCGAATGTATCTTTTCTATTACCTCATCTGTAAGAATGTGTTTTAGGAACTCTTTATCACCAGAAAACACTTTTGTTACAAGGCTCCATTGGATATTATGTTTTTCAAAAAAATTACTTAAAGTCTTTATATTGTCTTTTATTTTCTCTTTCTGTATTACCAGTAGGGCCATAATTATTTTTTTAACCTCATTTCGAGATATGGGTTAGTAAAACCAAATTTCTCATATAGCTTTTTAGCAGGATTATCGGCATCAACATGAAGAGCTATATCTCCTTCGGCATTTTCAATTGTGCTCTGTAAAAGCTTTTTCCCAATTCCTTTACCTCTATGATTTTTATCGGTAGCAATATACACCAGAATATTCTCGGGGATATATCCATCCATACCTGTTTTATTTACAACTACAGCTGCTCTTATCTCCTCTTCCTCAATAAGAACCATGGTAAATCCACCAAAAGAAGTAAACTCTTTTATAGAATAATCTATTGCTCTTTCAATTTGATGTTTTGGGTCGCCATACTCTTGAAGGTTATCGAAAAGGAAATCGACAACTTCACTTTTTTCACTCTCGGAGGGTTTGTTTTGTTCGTTAAATATCTTTGTTTTTACCATAACTAATCTGCTAAAGTAGACAAAACATATTGGAAAATAAATAAATAATGGAAAAAAATGACCTCAATTTATGCTTTTGGTCGGTTCGCTTGTATTCTCTCGCCTAATGATTATAGTATCACCAGCATTAACCTCCAACTTGCCTAAACTTTCCTCGTCCTTGTCATTTTTATTCTTCTTTGAGAATAATCTGAATAGCCAACTTTTTGAAATGGTTTCGGCAGCTTTTGTAATCTCTATAAGGCTTTGGTCTACTTTAGCAATAGCTGTATCTACATTATGCCCCATTTGCTCGTCGTGCAATAATCGGGGTAACACCCCATCACCATTATTAATAGTATAAGAAGTATGGTAGAGCTCATTTACCAAGGAGTCTGCTTTTTGAGTTGTGGAATTTAAATTGACCATAATACTGTTAACCTGAGAGGTTATAGAATCACTGTTAACCAGTTTTCCTAAGTCGCCCTGCCCATTATTTATTTTTCCTGTAATCTGATTCATATCCGAAAGCGAAGCATGCAAACGTTCAGTTGCGCTCTCGAGACTTGTTGTAATATTATTTTCATTTAATAGGCGCGCTATATCCCCGTCGCCTTCATTAAGTTTATCTGTTATGGTGCGAAGATTGGCCACTGTGCCTTTGGCTTCATCAAGCATTTCGGTGGCTTGTGCAATCATAGCCTGAATATCAAGCCCAACCGATACAGGCAAATAATCTCCTTGTTGCACTTTCCCCATTGCAGGATCACCGGTAGATATAAGTACAATCTTACCTCCCATCAACCCCTCCTGCCCTATCTGTACGGTAGAGTTTTTGTAGATATAATCGGTATAAGTATCGCGAATTGTCATGGTCACAATAACCGAAGAGTCTGCTACAAGTTGAATATCTTTAACCGTACCGATATTGATTCCGGCAAAACGCACTATGTTACCCGTCATCAATCCGCGTATATCTTTAAACGAAGCATGAATATTGGTGGTAGAAGAAAACAGGTTTTGCTTGCTCCCAATCATATATATTGCTACAATAAAGAGTATGACTGCCGATGCTACAAAAACACCCAGCTTTAAAGCTTTATTTGATTTCATCATTATATGGTTTTAGTTTATTACTAAATAAAATAATCTCGTATCTCTTTTTCTTCACTACGGCTCAACTGGTCGTAGGTTCCCTGCTCCAAAAAGCGTCCATCTTTCATAATTTTTATGCTGTCGGTGGCAATCTTTGCACATTTCATATCATGTGTAATGATAATTGATGCTGTGTTATATTCCTCACGTATTTTAATAATCAGCTCACTTATTTCTCCAGATGTTACGGCATCCAAACCAGTAGTGGGTTCGTCATAGAGAATAATATCGGGCTTTAATATAAGCGTTCGTGCCAATGCTATTCTTTTTTTCATGCCTCCCGATAGCTCAGAAGGCATTTTGTCGATTGCATCAATTAGTCCCACACTCCTAAGCGATCCTTCTATTAGCTCTTGAGCATCGTGCATCTTGTCTACAAATTGAGTTCTACGTATAGGAAATAGCAGATTCTCACGCACACTCATTGAGTCGTATAAAGCCCCTCCCTGAAATAGATAGCCTACCTTCTTTCTGATCTCGTTCAATTCTATATCATTACATTTGAGTATATTGGTGCCGAGCACATCAACTTCGCCTCTATCGGGTTCGATAAGCCTTACTATACATTTAATGAGCACCGATTTACCTATGCCCGATTTACCCACTACTCCAAGGTTCTCGCCTTTTTGAAGGGTTAGGCTAATACCTTTTAATATATCATTGTGTTTAAATGATTTATACATATTGTTTACAACAATGACATTTTCTTTTTCCATATATTTCCTTAAAGAATGCTTGTTATTAATACAAAAATTAAATCTATAACAAATATAGTGAGTGATGAAGCTACCACAGCCGTGTTGGCTGCATGTCCCACAGATTCTGTTCCCCTACCAGCAGTATATCCTTTATAACAACCAATTAAGCCTATAAAGAATCCAAAAAAGACAGTTTTGAGAGTTGCTGGAAGCAGGTCTACAAAATCTAACATAGAAAAGGATAGATTAATGAAAAGTGTGAAGGGCATCGACTCAAATATGTTCACAGCTAAAAAGGCACCCAGGAGGCTGAAGGCGTCGGCAAATATTACCAGCACTGGCACCACCAGGGTTGTGGCCAAAACACGTGATGCTACGACAAAACTGAGGGGACGACTGCCCGACACCTCCATGGCATCAATCTGCTCTGTAACGGTCATTGCGGCAATCTCGGCACCTATTCCAGAGCTTAGCTTGCCAGCGCAAATGAGACCAGTTATAACTGGCCCCAACTCACGTATCATGGATACAGCAATTACTCCTGGCAATAGTGTTTGTGCGCCAAAATCGGTTAGAATTGGATTCATCTGCATAGTAAGCACTAGCCCCATAATAAAGCCAGTTACTCCCACAAGTGCCAACGATTTATTGCCCAACAGGAAGCTATGTTTTATTAATTCGCGAAATTCAAATGGTGGCTGAAAAAACTGTCGTATTACCTTTCCGGTAAACAATATTAATTCTCCTAAATCGATAAATATACCGTTGTAAAAGTTGCGGGTTTCTTCTTTAACTTTTAGTCTTCCTTTAAGACGTTGTTTGATTACGGATATTTTAATTCTTGCCATATTTTGTAATTCAAGTTAGCTGAATCAATAAAACACCTACAGGATACTAAACCAAAATTCAAATAAATTGTTTAAATATTACCTCTTTACCCAATTGATTTATAGATTTTATTTTCTATTTTTGACATAGGTCGTTTCACTAAACTAATTGAAAGATGAAAACATTATCTCGTCGTAGTTTCATTCGTTCAGGATTTGCAGGATTTGCAGGGTTAACTGTAGTAGGCAAAGGATCTTTTAATATCGATTTAAGACCTGAAGTAACTGTAGATAAAGTGAAGTTGGGAAATAGCGGACTCAATGTTTCGAGAGTAGCCTTAGGTACCGGTTCGGTTGGAGGATCTAAGTCGTCTAACCAAACAAGACTTGGAATGGATAAGTTTGCAAATATGGCTCATCATGCATACGATAGAGGTATTACTTTTTTTGATATGGCCGATTCGTATGGCTCTCACCCTTATGTGGGACATGCAATTAAAACCATGCCCCGCGAGAAGATAACGTTGCTTACTAAAATATGGACTCATGAAGATGGCTCGGAAAGAAACGCACCTGTTAGTGAATCGCTAGATAGATATCGCAAAGAGATGGGAACTGATTACATTGATGTTGTTCTTATGCATTGTCTTATGCAACCTGGTTGGAGCAATAATAGAAAGCATTATATGGATGGTTTGTTGAAAGCAAAACAAGATGGTGTTGTTAAGGCTGTGGGCGTATCGTGTCATAATTGGGAAGCGATGGTTGAGGCTGTAGATAACCCTTGGGTGGATGTTATTATGGCTCGTATAAATCCTTTCCAAACTAATATGGATAACACACCCGACATGGTGAGCGAACTGCTTGGCAAGGCTAAAAAGAGGGGTATAGGCGTTATTGGTATGAAGATATTTGGCGAGGGTAAACATGTTAGTGACCCCGAAAGAGAGGAGTCTATTAAGTATGCTCTTTCTAGTGGTAATACTCACTGTATGACTTTAGGAATGGAGTCTATTGCGCATGTTGATGATGCAGTAGAAAGGGTTATGAGGCTGGCTTGAAATTTTTTCTTAAAATCCTGATTGAGTTTAATATTACAATTATTATGCTAATCAAAAATCATTTTATGATCACAAATTTAACATAAAACGATTAGAAATACAATGGGTTAAAATACTACACAAATAATTATTAGAATAGCTAAAAAATCTCTTAGCAATTTGGATTACCTTAAATAAGCACTTATCTTTGTATTTATTTTCTAAATAAGCTTTCACTATCACAAAGCCTATCCATACGCACTTTTTGGAACAGAATCAAAAGAAATAATTAACAATATTTATCAATAATCTTTAAAACAATTCGTATAATTTTTATGAAAAAGATAGTTTTGTGTGCTCTTTTATTGGCCGCAAGTTTTGCATCAGCCATGGCCGGCGGTTTGGTTACGAATACTAACCATAGTGCCTCTTTTCTTCGTAACCCGGCACGTATGGCATCACTAGAGCTGGATGCGGTCTATTACAATCCTGCGGGTGTGGCGTTCCTGAAAAAGGGATTTCATATTGGGCTAAATAACCAGAGTGCATTTCAAAGCCGTAACATTACAGCAACTATTCAGAACAACCCGTTTGTTCCTGCTACAGCGATGGATAACAGCTTGTATGAAGGAAAGATTGTTTCACCAGTGATTCCTTCTCTCCATTTTGCCTATGTGTCCGACCGTTGGAGCATTAGCTCTCATTTTGGTGTACCAGGGGGTGGCGGTAAACTAGATTATGCCAACGGCCTGCCTATGTTTGATGTGATGGTGCGTCAGATGATTTATGATAACGTAAAAGCTATGTACATGGGCAATGGGGCACCCGAATCGTTTGCCAACGAGCAGGCACTTGGAGCGGCAGGAGTTGCTTCAGTGAACTCCGCTTTCTCTGGACAGACCTTTCTGTTTGGTTGGCAAGTTGGGGGTACCTACAAGTTAACCGACAACCTCTCGGCCTATGCGGGTGCTAGACTCCTGATGGCGAAGGCGAAATACGAGGGTTCGGTCTACTATGCGGTGAGCGATCAGGAACAAAGCATGGATCTGTTGACTGAGCAATCGGGCTTTGGAATAGCTCCAATATTTGGTCTCGATTACAAATTAGACCGATTGAATCTGGCCTTGAAATACGAATTTGGCTCGAATATCGAGGTGAAAAATAGTACATCTAGCTTCCCAGTACAGTTCGATCAGGTTGATGCACTCGCACGCTTTAAAGATGGGGTGAAGAGCCAGTCGGATCAGCCTGCACTGCTAACTGCAGGGGCTGCCTACGACCTTACCAATGCCTTGAAACTCTCGGCGGGTATGCACTATTATTTCGACAAGGACGCCAATTACAATGGTCTGGAGGATGAGATTAACAGCAACACAGTTGAGTATATGCTGGGAGCAGAATATGCACTATTCCCAAAATTGACATTGAGTGCTGGTGTGCAGTTAACCAATTACGACGTGACGGACAACTACAACAGCAACACTGGTTTTATGGTTAGTAGCTACTCCCTGGGGGGTGGTTTGAAATACAGTGCAACCGACAACCTAGATTTGAATCTGGGTGTGCTATGGACAAACTTCGACGATTATTCCAAAACAGCCAACTACAATGGCATTGACATGCTAGAGCAGTATGAGCGCAAAAGTACCGTAGCAGGTATCGGCGCTGCCTGGAATTTCTAGCCTTCTGTCATTCTTCTAACACGAAGAGAATCATTATAGAATTAGTAATAATTCAACAACGCCCTGATTGCTCAGGGCGTTGTTGATTAAAGCTAATACACAATAATAGTAATTTATGAATCCTAATTACTGAATTCAATTTTAATCTTTGGTGAGTTAGCATAACTTTTAAAATAAGATTCAGCTGTTTCTTTACTCATCTCACCATCAAACACCACCATTCTGTAAGAGAGTTTATAATCTTGCCCGGGCATAATATGCCATGGCTCATAACGAATAGGAGTGAACTCGAAAAAGATATCACCACGACCCTCATTTGCATCCATGGGCCACACACGCATGGGCTCGGGATGCTGACGGTTTGAGGGGTTGCTCATAAATAGTATCCCCGATTGCTTCTCATTAACATCTGTTGCGCCATTGATGATACACCATCTAGCTCTGCTTCCATCTGCGTCAACCCTACTCTTCCCTTCGGATGTGAGTATAGTGGAGTTATCCTTATGCCACTGTTCAGTTGCCCTAAACCCAATACCACCTCCATAGCGATAAGCATCAAATAAAACTCCGTTTGCGAGAGGAGTGTTAATGGTTGATGTATAGTCTATTATCCATACATTGTCATCTATATTCCAAACCCTCACCTCAAGCATCTCGTTGAGAGCAATCTGATTGCCAGCACCATTGTTAAAGTCGATGTGATTCTGCAACACTTTAAAGCCTGAATAAATATCGCCTGTGACCTCCGATAAGAATGAGACAAACTCAACTGTTCCCTCGCCCTTTGCCAAGTTCCAGAAATCAACCTCCCTATCATCAATATGCGTTAAGGTCCATGGCCCCCAGATACCGTAATGATGATAATGGTCTGGAGCCTGCACTCGTGTTAACACCTGCCCATTTGGCGAGTAGAGGGGATGGATAAACCCCGATCGTTTGAATAGTGAGTCTACCCCCTCGGGAGGATACATGTCATTGTATCTATAGCTTAGCACTGGGGTATTATTCTTATAAATGGTGATATTTCCATCAGATTTTGTTAAACGGAAAGATTCTTTAAGTTTTGCTCTCTGATTTATATGTTGGGTGATTTGATTTATATCTTTGGCTCTCTTATTTTTATCTTCGGTTCTTTGATTTACCTCATTATTCCTTTGAACTATCTCTTTGTTAATCTTTACTTTGTCTGTGAGTTTAATCACAAAATTACGCTCGGCATTAAACCCCAACTTCTTATCTGGTATAAACCAAAGTATGGGTTTTGTCCCCCACTCTAGTTGACTGCCCACATATACCTCTTGCTGGTTTGTAATCTCGTACAGTGCAATATCTTTATCGTTAAAATTGAGCTTATCGCTGTTTGGAAGGACAACTGATACTGGCTTGCTTATATAATGTTCATCGAGTTGTAGGCTAAAATAGGCAATCTCTTGTGCATTAATTGGCTGTTGGAAAAACAGTAGATTCAGGAGTAATAATATATATATATTTTTCATAAAAAGAGGTTTTTTGGATATTATATCGATCAGTATAAACAGTTTTAATTACTGAAATAATTTGAGTTTAATCGTTATCAATTGATTTTAATATAGTTTCCTTAAAATTGAAGTTAATCAGGGAACACTGTAGTAAACCTAGTTACACTGTTATCAGAATTGAGAAATATTTTTCCTCCATGCCGCAAGGCAATCTGTTTGCAGAGGCTTAATCCGATGCCTGAACCTTTTGCCTTGGTTGAGTAGAAAGGGATAAATATCTTATCTCTCGCTTCGGGAACAATGCCCTGCCCGTTATCACTAACAGAGATTTTAATGCTGTTGCCAACTTTCTCGGCCATTACACTAATTGCAGTATTCTCTATCCCCTCGCACGCCTCCTTGGCATTTTTAAGCAGATTGAGTAGAAGCTGCTCAACCATACCTTTATCTGCATTTAATATCAACTGATCGGGATACACATTAAACGAAAAAGTTAATCCATATGAAGATGTTAACTGCTGAAGCGATGTTAGCATCAGCCTTAAGGCTATCGGCTGTCGAACGGGTTGGGGCAATCGGGTGAGTTTGCGATAGTTCTCAACAAACGATAACAGGCCCACGCTCCTGCGGTGAATGGCCTCCATAGCTTGTTGCATAATTTTATACTCTTCAGACTCCTCCTCCTTATCAACTTCTCTATCGGTGAGTGTTTCGGAAAGTGATATTATTGGTGCAATACTATTCATAATCTCGTGAGTGAGCACACTAATCAGCTTTTGCCATGCAATTGCTTCGGCCTCCTCAACCATCGAGTCGTGAGTGCGTTCTCTGAACATCTCAAGAGCTTCGTTCATCTCAGCCATCAAATTATCTAGTTCATCATCAGAACGAGAAGTTCTAAAATGCGTAGTAAAATCTGCATTCCTGATTCCTCCAATCATACGCTCCATTTTCTCTATCAACTTCTTCCTATCGTAATATAACGATATTGCAAAGCCAACAACTCCAAACAACATAAACAGTGCAGAGAAGTAGAGCTGACTCCAAAACAACCACACTCCAGCTAAAGAGAGCAACACTATTGCTGTCACCTTAAGCAAAAACTTATGTTTCGATTTAATCTTCATCTATAATCCATATTTCTCGATCTTCCTATAGAGCGTAAATCTAGATATACCAAGCAATTCGGCGGCATGGTTCATATTTCCTTCGGCTTTAATTAACGCATTTTCAACAGCATTAATTTCAAGCTGCTCTAAATTGAGGTTCACTTCTTTATGTTTTTTTGTAGTGGCAGGCTTTAATATAAAATCGTCAGGAGTAAGGGTTAGAGCCGACGACAATATCACTGCCCTTTCAATAGAATGTTGCAGTTCGCGCACATTGCCAGGCCATGGATATTCGTTAAGTTTTTTTATTGCCGACGGAGATATATTTCGGATATCCTTCTTGTATTTCTTCTTATATCGATCTAGGAAATAGTTGGCAAGCAGTTCAATATCACCACTTCTCTCTCTAAGAGGAGGTATATGAAGCTCGATGGTATTTATGCGATACAGCAAATCCTGACGAAACTCGCCAGTAGCAACCATTTCATGAATATCGGCATTAGTAGCGCATATTAGTCGCACGTTTATAGGCACATGCTTTGTAGCCCCTAACCTTATAATCTGCTGCTTTTCGATGACGCTAAGGAGTTTAGACTGCAAAGAATGCGACAGATTGCCTATTTCGTCTAAGAATAGGGTCCCGCCTGCAGCAATCTCGAACCTACCGAGCTTATCTGTTTTAGCATCGGTAAAGGCACCTTTCTCATGACCAAACAGTTCGCTCTCGAACAGCTGCTCGGGAATAGCGCCTAGGTCTATGCACACAAAGGGTTTGCAAGCTCGGGGGGAAGTTTGACACAAAAGATTGGCAAACAAATCTTTGCCTGTGCCGTTTTCTCCCAGAATGAGTATATTAGCATCGGTATCTTTTAACTTATCTACTGTTTCAAAAACAGCCTGTATCTGTTTACTTTCGCCAATTATTTCAGGTATGGTGCGGCCACTCTCTAGCGCGGCAACCTTTTGCTTTAGCTTTGCAACTTCTTTTCGGCTAACCCTAAGCTCTACTGCCGAGGTAATCGTCGCAAGCAGTTTCTCTTTCTCCCAAGGCTTTGGTATAAAGTCTGTAGCCCCTGCTTTAATGGCCTGAACAGCCTTTTCCATATCAGCATATGCAGTTATAAATATAACCACCATATCGCTGTCTATCTGCTTTATCTTGCGGAGCCAGTGTAGGCCCTCCTGACCGCTATCGGCATCTTTATTGAAATTCATATCGAGAAGAATCACATCGGGCTCGAATGTTTGCATAAAATGCTCTATTCGCTGAGGGTTGGTGGTTACTTTAATCTTCTCAACATGGCTTTGTAATAGCAGATTTAATGCGAAAAGTATATCCTCATTATCATCAACTATTAATATTTTTCCCTGTTTATGCATTTAACTTCTACTTATTGAAACTAATTCCTCAAAGATATATAGAATTATTATTGATTGTATGTGCGAAATTGAACTTTCTTTGTGCGAAAACGAACACACCTTGTCTACATAATAAAAAACAGAACCCTGTATATCAACATAATAACTGTTTGGCACGCCCTTTGTTTATAGAAATAGCAAAGCAAACAAAATCTCTTTGAAGATTTATAGTAGACAGTAGATATATAGTAGACAGTAGATATTTTGAAAATAGTAGACTTATAAATGAAACAACTAACTATAATATTTTTCTTTTCTTTATCAGTAGTGCAGTTAAAAGCACAAGATACCCTTCGTCTAACACTAAGCGAAACTGTTGCGTTTGCCCTGGAACAATCGCCTCAAGCAGTTGCCGCACGCCATCAATACAGAGCTTCGTACTGGAATTGGCGCTCGCACAAGGCTAACTACCTTCCTAGCCTCACCTTCGATTCATATTCGTCACTAAACCGCTCTATAA
>DUUR01000161.1 GCA_012841425.1 Bacteroidales bacterium
AATTGGAGCACGAACTACATATTGAGCAAGTTTTTCAATACTCTCCTGTTCCTCTGCGTATATTGCCTCCCCACAATAAACATTAAATCCAGTATTTTCCCAACTAAGCATGTTATCTATAATAAAAATAAAAACAGACAGTTGGCTACAACTGTCTTGTTTTTTATGAGTATGTCTTTTTACTAGCCAATAACTCATTCAACAATAAACATATATTCGAAGTTGTAAATCTTATTATCACCCCCTTTTACTACATATGTGCCTTTATTTAGATCTTCATATAATATTTTAAAGTAGCCATCTTTTGTTGGCTCAACTTGGGTTACAAGTGGTGCTTCTGCATTATAAGTATAGCATTTTGCATATGCAATAGTCTTAAATTCAGTAAAAGCAGTCCTTTTATAATAACCAAAAGTAAACTCTTCGTTTTGTGTGCCTTTTATAAAGTTAGCTGATTCTAACCCCAATCCATTTATGAGATAATCCTGTGAAGGTACCCCATTTATTTCATCTATTTGAGATGGTGAAAACTCGGGAATATTATCACCAACCATGTTTTCGGTGTTTAAAAACCTGAATGGATCTAACTGGTAATTTGCAGGGATAATATAATGAGTTGAGTCCACTTGGAAAAAATTAAGTTTGCTATGTGTGTATCCAAACATAACCATTTCATCACCAGGTAATAAAATTGGTATTTCTTCCTCTATAGGATTAGTAAAACATGCACCTTTTATAGCATAAGCTATTCCGTATTTTCTTTCATCAAATAAATGATAGTAGTCATCTCCCCTTTTTATATAAATTCCATATGAATCTTTTATTTCGCTATATGAATACTTTGGAAGGGTAGTAATTACCGTGCAGCTTGCACTCTTCTTATTATCAATTGTTGCTGTTATCACTGCTTGGCCAATTGCTAAACCTGTAATATGTCCGCTTTCAAGCTCTACGAATTCGCTGTTATCAACTGACCACTCTATGTCTTCATATGTAGTGTTGGCTGATGTTATATTTAGCTGAAGCTCCTTAGTTTCGCCAATTTCCACATAAAAAGTATCTTCGCTAAACGCAATCGATTCAACTTTATTATTAAGATAAGTTTCGTGTGCCCAAACCGGCAACTTCCAGCTAGATAAGTCTATCTGCATATTAGGGTTACTACCTGTTGTTAATATCATACCGTCGCTTCTTAAGCCCAGTCCAGTTGAAGATATTGCAATTACATCCTTCCAGCTAGATATCTCATCTGACATGTCATTATCTCCTGCTACGAGGACACTTCCGTCCTTTTTAAGTCCTATAGTATAGTAACTATCAGCACAAATAAATGCAATGTCTTCCCAGTCAGAAACTTCGCATTGCTTATAGTCATTGTCGCCAGTGGCAACTACTGTCCCATTTTCTCTCAACCCCACAGTATGATACTTACCTGCAGCAACGGCAACTATATCTGTCCAATCCTCTACATCACACTGCTCAAAATGATTTTCTCCGGCAGCGACCACGGTACCATTCCTTCTAAGTCCAATTGCGTGATCCAAACCCATGTCAACAGAAACAATATCCCGCCATTTGGCAACATCCTTGTTTATCTTTTTACTTGTTGCTTTGTCGTTCCCTCTAAATGATACTACTGTATGATCACTTGTGACTCCTAGAATATGGCTATAGATAGGATGCTCAGAGACTGCAATAATATGATGTTCCCATGGATAATATGACATAGATTGTTCAGAAAAAGATCCTGTAAAAGATACAACTTCTCCTGAACGCGTGATTCCCAAAGCATCACCAGACCCGGAGGATACTGCAGTCAAATCGATGAAATCTTTCCTATAAATCATATCATCTATGCAATAGATAGCAGATCCATCAGGTTGAACACATAATATATGTCTATCAAGTGAGAAGAGGGAATTCAGCTGTCCATAGATAGCTGTGTATTGTTCCTTTGCATCATTATAGTCTCCTGCTACTGCGTAGTAAAATGCAGCCGCAGAGGTATATCCCTCACTTAAATATGTTTCGGCTCGCTCATATGCAATTGCTTTTTCACTTTCTGCTAATGACTCAATCTTACTATGACATGATATCAATGTGATAATAAAAAATAATGATATAGAAATTAATATTATTTTTTTGACTGTCTTCATAATACTCCCCCCGATTATATTTTGGGTGCTTATAGATAGGTATTTGCTTTTTTCATAATATCATATTAAATTCTGTTTTTCACTACTAAAATCAAAAATCATCCAAAACAATATACATTTGCTTCATTTTTAAATAATAATCCCAAAATAATATTA
>DUUR01000162.1 GCA_012841425.1 Bacteroidales bacterium
ATATCGATGAGAGAAGCGTCTGCAAGATCGTCGCCATCGCTTAAAGCTTGGAGCTCACTAATAACTGGAGTCCACAATATATCACTATTAACTGGTTGTAAGTTGGAAGCTGTAGCAGCTACCGTATCAGCTTCTGTTAATGACAGGTTGGTTGCATCTGTGCTGTTTTCTGCAATTGCAGCATTGTCTATTGTGCCCGAGGCTGTTGTAGTAGAAGCTTCTGTTGTTCCTGCGACTGTTACAGTTGAGGGAAGACTATTAGCCCCAAACTCAAAGTCTACTGGTAAGGGCGGTGTACAGGTGGCATCGTTACAAGCTTGTGCCCTTACATTTCCGATAACTGCAAAATTAGCTTTATCTGTAACCTTAATTCGCTGTTTAAATGTAACCGAATTTGTGAATGAGCCTATTTCCATTTGAAATATCTCGTCAAATTTAACGACTGCCTTTTTATCCGAAGCCTTAAATTCACCTACTAATTCACCTCCAGAAATATTGTCGAATTCAATCATTGTAGGGTTTGGCCCCCCGTCGGGTATGTCAGTGTCATACATATACCAACCCTGATCAACAGTAGCCTTTGCTACTATATCAATTTCTCCGTTACCTGCATCCTCTATCGAAAAATTCCACGCAATCGGATTCTGAGCAAAATTTGAAAATGTTGCCAGAAAAAATAGAGATAGAATTGGTAAAACTATTTTTTTGTTCATGTCGCTATCTTTTTGTAATCAAATAAGTTTCAAAGATAATAAAAAAGCAAATCTACCCGATCATTCGGATAGATGCAATTAAATGAGATTAAATTGTTTTATGAACAGTTATAACATTAAAGGGGAAGATAATGTTTTCTCCCCCTTTGATATACGATATAAGTTAGAACTTATTCTATGCCAGCTTTTTCATATGATATGCCAAGAGCATCAGCAACCCCTCTTCCGTATGCAGGATCTGCTTTATAGCAGTTGTTGATATGACGAATTTTTATTATTTCATCACTGTCACCCATGTTACGTGCAGTATTACCAAACAAACGCTGTTGAGCTTCATGATCCATCAATCTGAACAACTTACCTGGTTGCTCGTAGTAATTGTCGTCATCCTCGCGGAAGTCCCAACGCTTAATGTCGCCATTTACTTTCTCAACAGGCTCATTATGCTCGGGTTGCTCATTCCATACACTATAGCTGTTGGGCTCGTAGTGAAGAGTAGCACCATGATTACCATCTACTCGCATTTGTCCGTCGCGATGGAACGAATTGTAACTTCCATCTGTTACACCCTTTGGTTGGTTTACAGGGATTTGATGATGATTTACCCCAAGTCGATAGCGCTGCGCATCACCATACGAGAAAAGTCTACCCTGTAGCATTCTGTCAGGAGAAAAACTAATTCCTGGAACCACATTAGCAGGATTAAAAGCTGCTTGTTCAACATCCTGAAAATAGTTGTCCGGATTACGGTTCAGTTCAAATTCTCCAACAGGGATTAGTGGAAAATCGCCTTTGTACCAAACTTTTGTAAGATCAAACGGATTGTAAGGCATATTATTAGCCTGCTCCTCAGTCATAATTTGAATGTACAATTTCCATTTAGGGAAGTTGCCATTTCCAATTGCCTCAAACAGGTCGCGCTGGTGGCTCTCACGATCATGTCCAACAATTTCAGCTGCTTCAGCATCCGTGAGGTACTCAATGCCTTGTTGTGTTACAAAGTGAAATTTCACCCAATGTCTAACATTATCTGCATTAATAAAGCTGTATGTATGACTTCCAAAACCATGCATGTGGCGATAACTGCGAGGTATACCTCTGTCGCTCATTGTAATTGTGACCTGATGTAGTGCTTCAGGCAAGCTCGACCAGAAATCCCAGTTGTTATTTGGACTTCTCAAGTTTGTATAAGGATCACGCTTAACAGCATGGTTTAGATCTGGGAATTTTAACGGATCGCGGAAAAAGAATACAGGTGTATTATTTCCTACAAGGTCCCAGTTGCCCTCTTCTGTATAAAATTTCATTGCAAAACCACGAATATCACGCTCGGCATCTGCGGCACCTCTTTCTCCGGCAACGGTTGAGAAGCGTACAAACATATCTGCTTCTTTGCCAATTTCGGAGAATATTTTTGCTTTTGTATACTGAGTAATATCGTGTGTTACTCTAAAAGTACCAAATGCGCCAGAGCCTTTAGCATGCATTCGCCTTTCCGGAATCACTTCACGATCGAAGTGAGCTAGTTTTTCTAAAAACCAAACATCCTGGAGCATCATAGGTCCACGAGGTCCGGCTGTCATAGAATCCTGATTATTGCCTACCGGTGCACCGGCAACAGTGGTTAGCTTTTGCTGGTTCTTTTTGTCTTTCTGTTTTTTAATTTCCTCTGCGTTCATAAAATTAATTTAATTGTTTGTTCAAAAAACTTTTGGGTTCTCTATTTTAAATATCTACCGCTGATATTCACTTTAATAGATTCTATTTCGAGATTTGGTATAGAATTATTTTTAAAGAATTCTTTTAATAAACGATCAAGGTCTGTATTTACATAATCCTCAATTTTATTATTGTTGCTTGTGTAAATATGATGATGATCTTCAATAATGCTGTCATATCTTGTGACATCATCTGTATTAGCAAACTTCGCAATAACTCCCTTTTCTACCAACGTATCAAGTGTTTTATATATTGTACCAACCGATATATTTGGGTTCTTTTTATGCACCGTATCAATTATCTGCTGTACTGTAGGATGGTTCTTAAGCGAATGCAGAGCTTTTAATATAATCACTCTTTGAGGTGTAATCTTAAGACCTTCGCTTTTTAATTTATCTAGTATTTTATCTGTCTGCATTAAATAGTCTGTGTTTTAAATAAATCTTAAATAAGAATCATTAGTACTTAGAACGTATTATCCCATAAGAATGTTCATCACTTATGATGAAAATAATATATGTTATATTAAGAGCATGAAAAAAATATATAAATAGTAGTGTGTAATTATTTAATTAGGAAGAAGGAAAAGTTTTCAACATCTTTGTTAATAACTTTTGTGTAACTATCATTCATAAAATTGGGTATAAAAGTAAATTACTGTCTAACTTTACAGACATTAAAGATAAAACGTAAATAAATGGAGAAACAGAGAAGAAAGTCTTCAGTAAAAGTTGTAGAGAAAACTGTCACAGCCCCCGAAATTGGCAAATTACCACCTCAAGCAAGAGAGCTAGAAGAAGCTGTTTTAGGCGCTTTGATGCTAGAAAAAGATGCTTATTCAATTGTTGGCGAGATATTAAGGCCCGAGAGTTTTTACGATCCCACCCATCAACTTGTATATGGTGCTATTCAAGGATTGTCTATGCAGCAAAAGCCTGTTGATGTGCTCACTGTTGTTGAAGAGCTTAAGCGAAGAGGCGAGCTGGAGCCAGCTGGCGGGGCTTTGTATATAGCAGAACTATCAGAAAAAGTTGCATCAGCTGCCCATATTGAGTACCATTCACGTATTATTGCACAGAAATATCTTGCTCGTGAATTAATATCATTCTCGTCAGAGATTTCTCAAAATGCATTTGATGAAACAGTTGACGTAGATGATCTTATGCAAGAAACAGAAGGAAAGCTATTTGAAATCTCGCAACGAAATGTAAAAAAAGATGTTATCCAGATCAACCCTGTTATTAAAGAAGCGTTAGAAAACATTCAGATAGCAGCAAACAGGAAAGACGGAATGAGTGGTCTCCCTACTGGTTTTAAAGAGCTAGATATTCTAACCTCAGGTTGGCAAAAATCAGATTTAGTAATTATAGCTGCAAGGCCTGCAATGGGTAAAACAGCATTAGTTCTTTCAATGGCAAAGAATATAGCTCTCGATTTTGAGCAACCTATTGCAATTTTTTCTCTCGAGATGTCTAATGTTCAGTTGGTGAACAGATTAATTGTAAATGTCTGTCAGATAAAGGGCGAGAGTATAAAGAGCGGTCGCTTGTCAGATGATGAATGGGAGCGTCTAGACAAAAATCATAAGTTGCTATACAATTCGCCCATTTATATAGATGATACACCTAGCTTATCGGTCTTTGAACTTAGAACAAAAGCCAGACGTCTAGTTAGAGAATTTAATGTTAAAGCTATCATTATAGACTACCTTCAGTTGATGAATGCCAGTGGCATGAGTTTTGGAAGTCGTGAACAAGAAGTAAGTATGATTTCACGTTCTCTTAAAGGTTTGGCAAAAGAGTTGAATATTCCAATCATTGCACTATCGCAGTTAAATCGTGGAGTTGAGAGTCGTGTTGGTAACGAAGGTAAACGTCCTCAACTATCAGACCTCCGTGAGTCTGGTGCAATTGAGCAGGATGCCGATATAGTGTGCTTTATTCACCGACCTGAGTATTATAGAATTACAGAAGATGAAAATGGAAATTCTTTGGTTGGTATTGCAGAAATTATTATAGCAAAACATCGTAATGGTCCCACTGGTATAGCGCAAATGAAATTTGATAATGAATATGCAAGATTTCAAAACATTGATGAGTTTGCTGTTGGGCGCAACTATGTTGAGCTACCCTCTAGGATGAATAAAAACACTAAATCTTCTGATTCTAATGGAGATACATCTTCCGTCTCGTCAGACTTCTTATCAAACAATAAAGACCCATTGCCGTTTTAAGGATAGCAAGTCCGTAGCATGTGTTGTAATACTCTTGAAATAGAACCATAATTGTGTTTAAATTGTTCTAAATACTGTCAAACAGTAAGTAAGATGTATTATCTAACAACATAATTGTAAATAATATTGCTAATTTTGTGCGTTAAAAATTGTATACAACAGTTCTTATAAATATATTCAAAAATGGTCAACTCCCGATTAATGAGCAAGATACTCTCCTTCGTGTTTTTGTTCTTTCTATTGCTTAATAACATCGAAGCACAAACTTTGCCGTACGAGACAGTTACAGTAGAAGGTAAGTCTTTTTACAAATACAGAGTGCAGTCTGGAGAAGGATTATATGCCATATCACGCACATTCTCTGTTTCCGTAGCCGATATTATAAGGAGCAATCCAGGTTCTAACCAAGGTTTACAAAATGGTCAAGAGTTACTAATACCCGTTGCAGGAAATATTGCAACTACAGAAAACGACGGAACTTCTTCAAATCTTATACCATTAAGCTCAGCAACTCCAACTGCTAATCAAGGAGTACCAGTAGATCAGAACATTAATTTCAATCACACTGTAGTAAGTGGAGAAACAGTTTATAGTATATCTAAAATGTATAATGCCTCAGTTGATGATATTTATAGATTGAACCCATTGGCTAAGGAAGGAATAGGAGTTGGAGAGGTATTGATAATCCCTCAAAGAAGAGTAATAAGTGAAGTAAAAGAAGAAAATTATCGTTACCACACAATTCTTCCCCAAGAGACACTTTATTCAGTTTCAAAAACATACTCGCTTAAGCCCGAGGATATTATGGTGGCAAATCCTGGTCTTTCAGTAGAAACATTTCAGATAGGTAAAACAATACGAGTGCCTTTCTTTGAATCCTACCAGGTAATTACTCCTTATGAGACTCAAACAACAGAAATAACACATAAAGTAAACAGAGGAGAAACTCTTTATAGCATTTCTCGCAGATATAGTGTAGAAATAGATGCAATTATAAACGAAAATCCTATGCTTGCTGGAGGGTTAAAGCCAAATATGGAGCTAATAATTCCAGTTAAGCGAAGCTCACTTGAGGCCACCACCGAGCGTATAGAAAATGATATAAACAGCATACTTAATCAACGGCCAAGCCCAGAGCGGGTTGGAGTAAATAAGATTGGACTGTTGCTGCCCTTATTAGATGAAACCGGAGGTGCTCACTTAAGGTTACAAGAATATTATGAAGGGTTTTTACTTGCTGTAGAAGAGATGCAAAAGAGAGGTGCTAATCTAGAACTTTATGTCTTCGAGATAGGAAAAGGCAATGATACAAAAAAGCTAGAGAGCTTGCTGCAGACTCTAGAAATACAATCGCTTAACTTAATAATCGGGGGGGTTAACGATGCTCAGATAAGAATCTTATCCAACTTCTCTAAAGAGCGCAATATAAAATATGTTGTTCCATTTTCTCAGAGCAATGGCGAAATACTAAATAACGGTAATATATTTCAGGTAAATCCTCTACCCAAATCACAACTTGATAAAGCATCAGTAGCCTTTATAAATAATTTTAGAAATGCTAATATTATTTTTGCTAGTGGAGGGCAAAACGATAAGATGGATTTCCTTTCTGAACTTCAGAGCAATTTAAGAAGTAGCAATATTAACTACGAAACTATTAGTATTACAAGCACACTAGATAGCTCTCTTCTTTCATTACTGAAAACAACAGGTGAAAATATAATCATACCAACCAGCGGCGATATGAATACGCTTACAAGTCTAATTGAAGAACTGAAAGAGGTTGAGGAAACAAATCCAGAGCTTCAAATTCGTCTTTTCGGATATCCCGAGTGGCAAACATATAATAGTCTTAAAAATGACTACCACCATTTTGGGACATATATATATTCGCCCTTTTTTGTTAATGAGAATAGCAATGATGTGAAAGCGTTTAAAGATAAATTCCATAAATGGTATGATAGAAATCTATTAGATACCAATCCTGGGTATGGAATGTGGGGATACGATACGGGACTGTTTTTCTTAACTGCCATACAGCAATATGGGGCTAACTTCGAGCAAAATGTAGATAGAGTGAAAGTCAATTCTCTTCAGTTTCCCTTTAACTTCGAACGACTTAGTAATTGGGGTGGATTCTTCAATACTGGCCTCTATCTCATTAATTATGATACCAATGGAAGAGTAACAAAAATGGATATAAGTAGATGAAACACTTTATTTTAGCTTTAATAATTTCATTCATAAGCATCACTAGTTTATATTCTCAAAAAAAAGTATTTGATAACGAGCTATATATAGGAGTTGGTGGAGGAGCCTATGCCTCAAGTGTAGATTTTGTGCCAAGTATTCCACAGAATCAAAAAATCGACTTCTTCGGTGGGGTGTCAGCAAAGTATATTACTCAAAATCACCTTGGCCTAATTATTGAAGCTAATTATTCGCGCCGAGGTTGGGAAGAGGAATATGACTCTGAGTCTGATTTTTCATACAGCAGAACTTTAAATTATCTAGAAGTGCCATTTATGACCCATATATACTTCGGAGATAAAGCTCGTTTTATAATTAATGTTGGTCCGCAGATCAGTTTTTTATTAAACGACAAGCAGAGTATGAGTAGTGCACTTGCTTCAGACGTTGAAGCACGCCAAGCGATAGACCCTGATGCTCCCATTGGTGTTCAGTATAGCCCATTCAGCGAGCTAAACAGATTCGATTATGGAATAGTGGGTGGAGTGGGTATGACACTGCAAACAGGGATTGGAAATTTTGACCTCGAAGGACGTTACTATTTTGGGTTGGGAGATGTTTTCGAAAGTCGCCGTAGTAAAAATTCATATTTCGGGCGCTCCGCCCATCGTTTAATTGAAGCCAAACTCACCTATTACATAAAAGCTAGATAAAAAATTTGCCTGCTTTCGTCCCTACCTAATACATGACTTGTGCGTACTTTGTTCGTACCTGGCTCGTATGTTGCTCGGTTATCGTCCTTTTATAATAGAGCGATATAAGGTCTATTTAAAGAGCAGGTAAGTGCAAAGCCAGTTCTTTGTCTATCTAAATACAAAATAAAAACCTACAAATGAACAAATATGCATGAATACATGTTCATGTATTGAAATAGCTATACAAAAGATAAAATGAAATTAGAAACTATTGATAAATTAGAAATAATTGAGCCCGAAAATCTCAAAATATATCGCGCTCAGTTTGAGGAGGCTGCATACATATTGAAAGCATTGGCGCATGAAACACGATTATGTGTAATTATGCAACTTTCGAGAGATGATGAAATGACCGTAAGTCAATTGCGCGAAGGAGCAGATTGCGAGCAATCGCTACTGTCGCACCATCTTACAGATATGCGAGCCAAGGGCATACTTAACTGCAGAAGAGATGGCCGAAACAACTATTATTCGCTTAAAGATAAGCGTATTACAAACGTGTTAAAATGCATAATGAATTGTGATTTGGTTATAAAGAATGAAAACAAAAAAAATACAGATTAATGAAAAACTTTCTAATAAAACATTGGATTAAAATAACCGGAGTTGCTGTAGGCACGCTAGGTGGATACCTATACTACCACTTTGTTGGCTGCGTGAGCGGAACATGCCCCATAACATCAAACCCGTACAATATGATGGTTTACGGAGCAGTGTTAGGATACCTGCTTTTTGAAATGTTTTCTAGTAATAAGAAAAGGGTAAAAACAGTAAAAGTGAATGATGTATCAGAAAACAATAATGATATAGATAAATATAAATAATTATGAAAAGTAAAATAAAAGGGATCTTATTAGTGGCATTGGCATTCAGCTTCACAATGGTTGCATGCGGTAACCAAGGTAAAAATAATAATACAAGCAAAACCGAGACAAACAGCAATAAAATTGAAAATAATATGACAACAACAACTAAAAAAACAATCAATTTAACAAGAGCAGAGTTTTTAACTAAAGTGGCTAATTTTGAAGAAACTCCCGATAAATGGGTTTACTTAGGTGATAAGCCGGCTATAATAGATTTTTATGCCGATTGGTGTGGACCATGTAAAATGATAGCTCCAATACTTGAAGAGCTTGCAGCAGAATATGAAGGACAAATTTATATTTATAAAGTAGATACTGAAGCTGAGCAGCAATTAGCAGGTGAGTTTGGTATAAGGAGTATTCCTTCAATTCTTTTTGTTCCAATGGGAGAAGATCCGCAAATGGCGCAAGGTGCTCTTCCTAAAGATGCATTCAAGCAGGCTATTGAAGAGGTGTTGTTGAAAAACTAATAAACCGATTTATATATGGATACAATGTTTTTTGAGAACAGAAGCAAATATGGTTTTGAAGAAACTATAAATCAGCTTACAGAGTTGGTGCCTGAAAATGAGTGGAAAATAATTCAAATTCTCGATTTGCAGGAAACAATGAGAAAGAACGGTAAAGACGTACTCCCTGTAAAGGTGGTAGAGATGTGTAAGCCCGATTATGCTTATCAGTTGCTATCTGAAGATTCACAAAGAATTTATTCTAATATGATGCCTTGCAGAGTTTCGGTTTATGAGAAATCCGACGGAAACACCTATATCTCCAGAATGAACTCGGCTATGTTTGCTGAACAAAT
>DUUR01000163.1 GCA_012841425.1 Bacteroidales bacterium
AACTGAATGAGGTGATTGTTAATGCATACCAAATAAACACTAGTCAACATCATGTTCCTGGAGCGATTTCAGTATTATCGGGGGAGGAAATTAGAACTACAGATGGTAATAATTTTTCACATACCCTACACTCTATACCAGGGATATTTATGCATAGTGGGACATATGCAACTAGTAGAATAATAATTAGAGGTGTGGGAAGTCGCACCCCATACAATACAAATAGAATAAAGTCATATCTGAACGATATTCCAATTACTTCATCTGATGGCATTTCAACTCCAGAAGACATTGATTTGATGGGGATTGGAAGAATGGAAGTAATAAAAGGGCCAGCTTCTGCTCTATATGGATCGGGGCTTGGTGGAAATATCAATCTTTATACACCTAATATTAGTGGGAATGATGCTGAAGCACTTATTCAATATGGCAGCTTCAATACCATTAAAGCTGTAGCAGGTGCCAATTATAGCAAAGGAAATCTTAATCTTTGGGGCAACTTATCACATATACATTCAGATGGATATCGTGAAAACAGTAGACATAAAAGGACTTCTCTTCTTTCTTCGGGCAAGTGGCAACAGGAGCGTTTTTCTTTAGAGTACACTCTAATGCTGATTGATTTGAATGCACAAATACCTAGCTCCGTGGGTAAAACTTTTTATGAAACAACTCCACGGGCTGCAGCTACTAACTGGAAAGATATTGAAGGATATAAAGAATATCAAAGAGCAATTGCAGGTGTGACTTTAACAAATAGATTAACTTCAAACTGGAACAATAAGTTTACTGTATTTGGCAGATGGGCAGACAGTTATGAACGAAGACCATTTAACAATTTAGATGATGGCACCTATGGAGGGGGATTTAGAAATAGATTATCGTATCACAACTCACACTGGGATGCATTGGTTGGTTTAGAATGGGTAAATGATTCATATCAATGGCAAATGGATCTTGATGGTATATTGATTAACAAAAACAGGGAAACAAGAGATAATTATAACCTTTTCGGGATGGTATACCTCCGACCTACATCTAAATGGAATATTTCGATTGGGGGTGCCGTTAATAGAGTTAATTACAATCTTACAGATTTATATTCAGAGAATGGAGACCAAAGCGGAAAGCGTAATTTTCCTGCTATCTTCTCTCCTAGATTTGGAGTGAATTATGCCCCATCGAGATTATTTGCATTTTATGGTTCTGTGGGTCACGGTTTTTCTATGCCCTCTCCTGAAGAAACTCTGCTACCTGAAGGTGATATAAATAATGATTTAGAACCGGAGCAGGGGATTCAGTATGAACTTGGAACAAGAGTAAACCTTTTTAATAATGCTACACAATTTGAATTGTCGGTTTATAGAATAGATCTGACAAATCTCTTGGTTACCAAACGTTTAACAGAGGATATATTTACTGGTATAAATGCAGGTGAGACTAAGCACTGGGGTTTTGAATTCATACTTAAACAAAATATATTCAAATTGCCTTCTTTTCCGGGTAGTATGGATGTGAATCTCAATTATACTTGGTCAAATAATCTATTTGTTGATTTTATTGATAATGAACAGGTTTTTAATGGAAATAGGTTGCCAGGAATACCAAGTAATATAGGACATACATTTATTAAGTGGCAACCATTGGAACAATTAAGTATAGACTCTCAACTTCAATTTGTAGGAGAGCAGTTTATAGATGATGCAAATGAAATAATAAATGACAGCTATTTTATATCTAACCTGAGAGCAGCCTACCGTTTACCTGATTCTAAATTTGGTTATTTTGAACTGTATGCAGGGATAATAAATTTAACTAACACTCATTATTCGCCTATGCTTACAGTTAATGCAGTAGCATTTGGGAATGCAGAACCAAGATATTACTACCCTGGCTTACCTAGACATTATTATGGGGGTGTGAGATTCAATATAAATTCTCAGTAGTCTTAAAATTCTATCTTTATAAATATTGTATTAATTCAGTAAACTAAACTGCAATTGTATCAATCATCTTATCTAGATTAAGGCTACGAGCAGAAGCATCAAATATTTTTCTATACTCGCCTTCTAATTTGTAGAGCTCTTCATGTGTTCCAGTTTCGATTAGCTCTCCTTCTTTTAAAACATGAATAAGATCAGCATCTACAATTTGTGAAAGTGAGTGAGATATTATTACAACCGTACGATTCTCTTTTATAGCATCGAGACTTAACTTAATATGCTCAGTAGCGATAGCGTCGAGACTTGCAGTGGGTTCATCTAGAAAAATAATGGGTGGGTCTTTCAGAAATAATCTAGCAATAGCAATGCGTTGTTGCTGACCTCCACTTAAATTTGAAGCATTTGTAAAATACTTATCAGGAAGATACTCAACCTGATCGTGAAGATATGCTTTTTTGGAAGCTTCCATTACCTCCTCAATTGTAGCATTGCTTTTTCCATAGCTAATATTATCATATATAGTACCATCAAAAATATGATTATTCTGCAATACTAGTCCAATATTATTTCTCAAAGATCCATTTTCGTATTCTTCAAGATCGATGCTATCAAGATAAATTATTCCATCATCGGGTTTATAAAATTTTGAGAGCAGATTAATAAGAGTGCTTTTCCCTGCTCCACTGAGTCCCACTATTGCAGTTGTCTGACCACTACTTATTTCTAGATTGATATTATTTAAAGCCTTTTTTCCGTTTGGATATGTAAAATTAAGGTTTCTTATCTCGAAAACACCTCTTACATTTTCTGCTTTGAGCTTTCCTCCAACTTCTATAGCATCTTCATTATCTAATACCTCAAAGAAGCCATCAGCATAAATAAGCGCATCACTAATCTGGTCGTAAATTCTGTGCAATTGTCCAATGGGTGCAGATACATTTCTAAAAAGCATAATATGCATCATTATGGCGCCGATACCCATCTGACCGTTAAGAACAAGAAAAACAGTAAGAATTATAATTAGAACGATACCTATCTGCTGAATAAAACTTTTGAGACTTTCGTACACATAACTTGTTTTTCTTGTCTGAAGCTGATTATTAAGCATTTCCATTTGCACTTCATATTGCTTTTCTCCTTCATGCTTTTCCTTTACAAAACTTTTTATTACGGTTATTGAGTCAATAATTTTTATTAGTCCGTGATTCTTTCGTTCACGCTGACCTCTTAGTTCTGTTCTCCACCCTTTTAAACGCTTTGCCTGTTTTTGACTTACAAAGAAATAAGCAGGCACAATAATTGTTGCCAATAATCCTACATATAGGTTAGCATTATACATTACAATTAATGCAATAATTGCAGTAGAAAACAGAGGCAAAATATCCAGAAAAAAGTTTTGAACCAGCCGTATTAGACTCTCTACACCTCTATTGATACGCGTTTGGAGTAAACCTGTTTGATGATCTGGTTCTGCGTAAAAAGACATTTTATATTGCAATAACCTATTTACTGCTGCCTGAGATAGGTCGCTTCCTACATTGATTCGTATCTTCTCACCAAAATACTTTTGCCCAAACTGAATACCGATGTTTAAAAGTTCGTTAGCAAGCATTATTAGTGTTATTATAAACAATAGCTGCATTCCATTTTCAAATGGATTGGATTGTTTCAGCAAATCTTCTACACGAGTCACTGTTTCATTTACCAATATGGGATTTACCTGAGCAGCAAATGATCCTATTAAGGTAAGAAAAAGTGTTCCAGCAATCATACCTTTGTATGGTTTCACATAAGGAATAAGATTTCTAAAAAGCGCTTTAAAAGATTGATTATATGACTCTTTATTTCTCATCAGCGATTGGACTTAAATTATTCAAGAGAGTTTAATTGAAGTAAATTAAGAATATAAGCAGACACTATAATATGAAATAAATTTAAATATCAGAAAAAATAAATTGAGATAAAAAACAGCAATAAGCAAATGATAAAATCATAAATTAACACTCCTAAAATATCCATAATATAAGTTTTAACATCGGTATAAGAATAAATTGCTAACTTTGGGGTCTATTTTATTTCATTTTCACATAAATATGGAACTAAAACTCAAAAACAAAGTTTTAACAACTTTATCAGATTTACTCCATCAAAACCGAGATGGTATTATTGAAGCTAATGGTAATGATATTGAAGCTTATCCAGATATGGACGAATCAATGAAGGATCGTCTTAAAGTAGATGACTCTAAGATTGATGGAATGATTAATTCTCTTAAAGAGGTATCTCATCAAGTTGATCCGGAAGGCAAAGTACTTTATAATCATTTAAGAGAAGATGGTTTACGTGTTATTAATAAAACGGTTCCCTTTGGCACGATACTTATTATATATGAGTCTCGACCAGATGTTACAATTGAAGCTGCTGCAACTGCATTTAAAGCAGGAAATAAAATTTTGCTCAAGGGGGGAAAAGAGTCATTAAATACAAATCTGCTTCTTACTAGTTTATGGCAGGAAGCTTTTAAAAAATGTGGTGTTGATAAATCATATGTGGAGTATCTTACTCTTTCTCACTCACAAACGCAGCAATTGATTAAGGAAAACAAAAGAGGGATTGATCTTATTATTCCAAGAGGTGGAGAA
>DUUR01000015.1 GCA_012841425.1 Bacteroidales bacterium
AACTGCATGCTCGCAACGAAGTAAAATGGGAAACCTACACAAAGAAAATTCAAATTGAAGCACGTGTACTAGGAGACTTGTGTATGAACCATATAATTCCAGTGGCAACAGAATACCAATCGATGTTATTAGACAACCTTTACAAAATGAGAATGGTATTTGAAAAAGATAAAGCTGAAAAGCTATCGAAAGAAGATGCTGCATTAATTGAGGAAATTGCAGAGCATATCTCAGCAATTAAGCTAAACGTAGATAACATGGTTGAAGCTAGGAAACTTGCAAATAAAATGGAAGATACAAGAGAAAAGGCTATTACATATCATGATAAAGTGGAAGTCTACTTTAATACTATTAGATATCATGTGGATAAACTGGAGCTAATTGTAGATAACAGAATGTGGACACTACCGAAGTATAGAGAATTACTATTCATAAGTTAATGTCGATAAAAATAATCAATCATACGTTTATCATTTTTCGCACTAATTGTACAATTAATACATCTATTTGTATATATAATTCTATTTGAGTTAATATTTATGCTTTTTTCTCTATTTTATTTAATCAACTTGTAATAATTTTGGCTTGTTTGATTAAAATTATTTACCTTTGGCGAATCTATAACTAAGTTTGTAATTAGTACAAACTGAACTCTAATGAAAGGGTGGTTTTTTATTTAATACAATCTAAAAACGGGAAATATTATTTTAAATCGTAACATAAACATAAATAAAAAAAGATGATTGATTCGGGCTTTCTGACTATTGATTTTATCATAGTAGGGGTATACATGGTATTGCTTGTGGGCTTAGGTCTTTTCTTATCCAGAACCAAGAAAGGTGAAGAAAAAACCGCAAATGATTATTTCCTTGCAGGCAACAAGCTCACATGGTGGGCTGTGGGAGCATCTCTGATTGCTGCTAATATTTCGGCAGAGCAATTCATAGGGATGTCAGGATCGGGTTTCGGAATTGGTATATCAATAGCAGCCTATGAAATTATGGCAGCTGTTACACTTCTTATAGTGGCCAAGTTTCTGTTGCCTGTTATGTTAAAACAAAAGATATACACAATTCCTCAGTTTTTGCGTCAGCGGTACAACGGGGGAGTTGGTTTAGCCTTTTCTATTTTTTGGCTATTCTTGTATGTTTTTGTCAATCTAACTTCAGTTGCATGGTTAGGAACAATTGCTATTGAACAAATTCTTGGTCTTGAAGGATTTAGAATGCAGATTATCATAGCCCTGTTTTTCATAGCTGGTATTTATTCAATTTATGGTGGTCTTGCATCAGTTGCATGGACAGATGTTCTGCAAGTAGTTTTCCTGATAGGTGGTGGACTAGTTACTGCATATTTTGCACTTGAAGCTGTATCAGGAGAAGGAAGAGGAGCATTTGACGGTCTAGCAATCGTTTATGACAAGATAAAAAGTATTCCTGGGGACACCCACTTTAACATGATTGTAGATAAATCAAAGTCTGCGGCAGCATTTAAAGATCTTCCAGGACTAGCTGCGATAGTTGGCGGTGTATGGTTAACTAATATTGGATACTGGGGATTTAATCAGTATATAATTCAAAAAGGATTAGCTGCTAAAAGTACGAAAGAAGCTCAGAAAGGACTTGTTTTCGCTGCATTCTTAAAAATTCTAATCCCCTTTATCGTTGTTATACCTGGTGTTACAGCATATGTTATGTACAATTTCCCACAAGATATTCCAGGTCTACAACAAGGATATTTTGATTTGGCGGGTAATATAAACGTATCTGATGATGCATACCCATGGCTAATCAGAAATTTTGCTCCTGCGGGTATTAAAGGTATTTCATTTGCAGCACTTGCAGCTGCCATAATTTCCTCATTAGCTTCAATGCTAAACTCAACATCTACCATATTTACTATGGATGTTTATAAGCAACATATTAGAAAAAATGCAACTAACAAGCAACTTGTAAGAGTTGGTCGTATTACCTCTTTACTAGCACTTATAATTGCACTTATTGCTGTTGAGCCACTATTAGGTGGACTTGATCAAGCATTCCAATATATTCAGGAATATTCAGGATTTATATACCCCGGTATTATTGTGGTATTTGGCCTTGGCTTGCTATGGAAACGAGCTTCTGCAAAAGCTGCGATTTGGACATCTATTTTGACGATACCTATGGGTGTTTTATTTAAAGTAGCATTGCCTGATATGCCGTTCCAATTTAGAATGGGTTATATATTCATCATTCTATTCGTGATATTTGTAACAATAGCTTATGTTGATAAAAATAAGGTTGATACAGAACTTCCTGATGAAGGAGATAGAAAGA
>DUUR01000164.1 GCA_012841425.1 Bacteroidales bacterium
ACATTAAATGCAATCCTCAGATCTTCTATTTCTTCATCTCCAATGGGTTGCAATGTTCCAATTGTAGCAGCCATAACCAATGAATTGGCAGAAAACTCTGCAACCTCTAAATAATCAAATGTGTTTAATAGTTTGTCGCCTGTAACAAACACACTGTCATTCTCTACCAAAATAACCCTATTCTTTTGAAACATCTTTGCAACACTGTCAACATCATTATAGATCAACCCAAACGGTATTGAAGGTACATCTTGTAAGAATATCCAGCTCTCAGGTATGGTTCTAACATCAAACTTACTGCCACTAACTGCGTGTGCCATCAAATTAACAGGCTGTGTGCAAATAATTGAATTAATCTGGGGGTTTAACTGATAAATGCGCTGATGAAGAGCTACGGAGCGACTTGGCGTTTTTCCCGCCTCTGCCATACCGTTCTTTATTTGCACTATATCACCAGGTACAATATCCCATCTGGCAATATTGCTTGGTGTAATTAGAAAATCATTTTCTTTCCATCTCACAGACACTGTTCCATATGTAGATATCATTAATCCCTGATCACATGCTCTGCGTATAATATTCACCATTTCAGTTCTAATAGCCCTCTCCTCAGATGGATGTTCAATATCCATAAAGTGAGAAATATTAGATGGTAAATGATTAACGTATTGAGAAACTTGCTCATCTGTTAAATAATTTACGCTACCTAGCCTTTTTGCATTAATAATTGTTCGACAGCAAAACTCAAGAGTCTCAAAACGTTGATATGCATCCATCATATCTGCACCTCCTAATACAACGCCATGATTTTCCATAATAATAGCCTTGTATCGTTTGTCAGTAAATTCATTAGCAATTTTCTCGCCCAAGTCTTCACTGCCTGGAGTGCCATAAGGGGCAAAACCAATATCGCCACAAATATTATATGCTTGTGGAACAATTTTTGTATCGGGTACCATACCCGCAATACTAAAAGCGACAAGAGCTGGTGGGTGAGCATGAATGATTGCCGTCAGTTCTGGTCTAGCCTCATAAATTGCTTTATGAAAAGGAAGTTCAGAAGAAGGCTTATGCAGACCGATTACAGTGCCATCTTTTTTTATCTGCATTATATCTTTCTCAGTGAGCAATCCCTTATCAACTCCCGAAGGTGTAATCCAAATGTCTCCATTTTTATCTCTAATTGATACATTTCCTCCCGAAGTAGTGGTCATACCACTTTTATATATCCTTCCGATAATAACATTAATTTGTTCTATCGGATGCATCAAATTAACATCTAATTGTTTCATATATATGATTTATATAAAAATTAAACACCATAATTATCAAGCAAGAACGCTTCTGCCTCTATACTCCATAAACCATTATGCTTAGAGCATATTTCTGCAAGTTCTTTATAAAACTCATCTTCCTCACCAAGTTTTGCAAAATCAGCAATTGGAGTCAGTGGCATTTCAATATGAGTGTATATTAGCTTTTTACCTCCAGGAATATTAGGAAGGTTAATAGTTGTGTCAACAACTGCATCCAGTCCACCTATATGTGTAACTAACCCAGCCGGGTCAAGACCTTTACTCATAATTTCTAGAGCCTCAACCATGTCATCATTATTTCCACCACTTGTGCCCACTATATGTGTGTATGCATAGTGAACGTTATAGAAATTAAGATTAGCACTAAAATTAGTATCATTTGGTCCTGCAAAGAAGTTAAGACATCCATCAAATCCCAGTATAGCATCACCTTGTTCTACTACAGGTTTAACAGGAGCAAAAACAAACACATCATCATAACCCGATCCATCTGTCTTATCTCTTAGCAATTCAACCGGGTTATCTACATTTCCTGTATTTATATAATATAAATCTATCCCTCGTGAAGCAGCAAAATCTACAGTATAAATTGAAGCAGCTCTGTCAAGTCTATCCTGATCTACGTCTGTAACAACTAAAAGTGAAGGTTTGCGATCTTCTCTATGAAGCACATAATTTATAGCAGCCAATCCCATTGGCCCCACACCTGCCAAAATTGCCATTTTCCCACCATCAACAATCTCCATCTTATGCTCATAGCTTCCGGGAGTTGTGTGATAGTTAGCATGCATTGCACCAATAACACATGACAGAGGCTCAGAAAGGGATGCTGGATAGTATCCTTCACCTTCATATTTCAGTAGACAGTCTTTCTCCATTACCTCATTCGGAATCACTATATAAGTAGCATTACCCCCAATATATTTATAGCTATAACCTGGAGCACTTAAAAGGCCAACTGGCCCATCCTCATAGTATAGTGCAGGCTGTATCGAAAACTTATCTCCTACATTAAACTTATGAGACCATTTAGAGCCTACCTCCAATAACTCTCCTGCAAACTCATGACCAACCATGATGGGATTTTCCAACACATCGTTGGGTACACGTTTATGTTCTGGCCCCTGAGATGCAGCTTTGTATGTAGACATACAAATGGAGTCTGATACAACTTTAGCTAAAATTTCATTATCTTTTATCTTTGGTAATTCAAACTCCTCTAATCGAAGATCTTTTTTACCATATAATCTTACTGCTTTTGTTTTCATTTAATCAATTTTAATTTAACCATTTTAACTCAACATTACCTGACCACCTGTTATGGGAAGCGCTTGTCCTGTTTCACCATTTTGTTCCATAAGATATAAAATCCCTTTTGTAACATCCAATGGAGTGCAACCTTTGCGCATTGGCACTTTAGAAAGATAAAACTCTCTTACATCTTCAATGGACTTAGCACCTGGCACTTTTCCGGCTTTCAGGTATTGTACGAAAAGTCCATTCTCAGAATCACTCCAAAGCGGCCCTTCATAAAAATTACCCGGACACACCGAGTTCACCTTAATTCTATATGGTGCAAGCTCCAAAGCAAACGACTGCGTAAGTCCAATTCCTCCAAACTTCCCGCCTGCATAAGCAAAATTTGCTCTACTCCCTTCAAGGCCAGACTTAGAGTTTATCTGAATAATATCAGCATAATAGTCGCTATGGCCATATTTTGTTTGCAGTTTCATCACCTTGCTCACTACCTTAGTGCAATAAAAATAAGCACTGTAATTTATTTTTGTCACCAAATCGAAATTCTCTGGAGTCATATCTTCCAGTCCACCAGCTCTTAATATACCAGCATTACTTATGAAACAGTCTACTCCTCCAAATTCGCACACCGTTTTGAAAATTAGATGTTCTAAATTGGTTACATCAGAAACATCAGTTTTCACAAAAACCGACTGGTTACTTTTGGATATTTTATTAAAAGACTCAGCTGTTTGATTTCCTTTTACTTCATTAAGATCGGCAATTACAATATTGGCGCCCTCCTTTATTAAACTCTCTCCAATACCCTCTCCAAAACCTTGTGCAGCACCTGTGATAATGATTGTTTTATTCTCAGCACGACCAGCCGACGAGCCTGCCGCTACACTTCTTCTATAGTTTTCAACCTCCCATGTATCAATAAATCTAATTTGCTCGTCAGTCATAGGATGTGCTCCACCAAATGATTTCGACAAAAATGCTATACTCATCGCATCTTCAAAGACATCTAGTATCATATCGCATTGGTTGGCATTATCACCAACTGCAACCAAACCTATCCCTTTAATAAGTAACACCTTGGGAAGATAACCATGTTTTTCTGTAAAAGCATAAATTTTTTGTTCTGCTTCTTGCAACAGATCCCTATTGTTCAGAAAAATATAATTCGATTTGCAATACACAATTGCATCAGGCGTAAAAGGCTTTGCTATATCTTTTTGATTTTCGGGTTGCTCATTATAATATTTAATCAAACTATTACTCCTAACTCTCAAGGTCTTAAGATCCTTTTCTGACAACATCATCCTAAGGGCGGGAAGTATTTCAACAACACTACCATTCACCTCCAATGGCTTAACATCAAGAGTTTCCAGAAGCTCTTCTTCAAGCTTCTTTATGATATCACTATATATACCCTGAATTTCCTCTATAGTATCGGCAGCCACAAAAATCCCGTGGTTCTGAAGCCAAATTATTTTTGGCTCTTCATTATATGTTAGTCTATACTCCTCTATTTTATCATTTACCTTTTTAAAAAGAATATAACCCGGATCTGTATACTCCACAAAAATATGCTTATCGCCAAAAAGCCTAGTCAGCTCACTCTCTGCATTCTGAGAACACATTAAAGCGTTTACCAAAGTGGGGTGCAAATGAACAACAAAAGCATAATTAATAGCATTATGCATTGATGTCTCAACCGACGGGCGCTTCCCTTTTGTTAAAGTAGCCTCTTCAAGATCTCTTTTTACCTGTTCTTCACGCTCATCATCATCAGAACTATAAACTTTTTCGGTCATAAGGTTAAGTTTCGCACGATCAAGCAAAGCAAAACCGTCTTCAGAGATTGTGGCAAGAGAAACACCACTAGCTTTAACCCATAATCTATCTTTATTTTTATAAGAGGTATTTCCTCCTCCGGCTATAACAAATTTATTATCACTGCCATATAATCTCGAAATCTTAATCAAACTATCTATCTCTTTCATATACTCTTGATTAACGACTCACCCAGTTCAATAAAATCTTTACGTTTCAATCTATCTGCATATCCACTACTGTCGATATAACCCTCTAAGCCTTGTGAAACTAAATGTTGATGAGCTGCAATAACGCATGCTCCTTTAAAGTTAATCTCCTTCAACCGCTCAGTAAGTGGTTTATCATGTCTGGCATAAAGCTCAATTGGCTCCATCAAAGGTGTATTATGCTCGCTACCAAATGTAACAACAAATCCCTTCTCGTGGAGATAACCCGCATACTTCTCTAGCAGATTAATATCGTTTCTAGTGGTTATAAATTCAACCGAATGAAAGCCTCGTTCGGTAAGCTGCTTTGCCACACGTTCAAGATTGTTCTCAAAATCGGTATACTCACCTTTTTCATTGTCAGCTAAAAATGGATATGTGGGTATGCCACCTGCTTCAATTATTATGTCACAAACAGACTGCATGGGCAAAAACGCATCAGGATGTTCTGGCACATAAGCTTCACCTCCAATTTTAAGGAGATTTCCTCTAATTTCATTTTCCAGACTAGCAATATCAGTCAACTCAGATTTTATACTCTTTCCACCAAATAACTCTTCAAGTAGTGAGTTTATTTCCACAAAATCGTCATTGCAATACTCAAATAATTTCATCCTCAAAGCCCTTGCCAGATGTCGCTCACGAAGTGAACCTTGTGTCAGTTCTTTTTTTATCCATGTTAGGTCCAGTGTAAAACCAGCATTTATTCTTTGCAGAAATTCATTAAGCTTTACACACATTGCCTCCACTTGTTTATTCGACTCGTCTACAACCGCTGAGAGTTGTGATGCAAATGGCTCGGGTAAATTAAAAGGATATGCTAATCCTTTTCCACTTATGTATGTGCGACCTGGATTAGCAGGGTCATTTACGCGCAACCCCGCTAATTGGTCGTCTTGATTTAGACTAATGAATTCAATACCAAAAAGAGGAAACAGTTTTCTCTTATCGCATCCAACTTTCCACTCTTTAAACCCCTTAGAGGTGTAGAAATCGTTAATACCTACCACCTTCACATCTTCAGCAACTGCCCTGTTCAGTGCATCATCAATATCTTCAAATGCACTAAAAGAGTAAGGTGTATGTAAATGACAATTTACGTTCAACATATTATTATAAATTTAAGGGTCTAAACGCTAAATACCATTTTTGGCCCTTTTTACAATTTCTCCATCTGTAAAATTTTGACCAGGAATATAGCCTTTTAGAGGTTGTATTCGCTCGTGAATCATATCCAAAAACCAGCTGGGCTGTGGAAAGAAATGCTCTTCGAGTTCATGTGCAGGTACAATCCAGTTACGCGAACCAAGTACAGAAACAGGTGCATCAAGATAGTCAAATGCAAGCTGACTAATATTTGCGGCCATATCATTTAAGAACGAACCTCTGGTTGTAGCATCGCCTGCAACTATAATTTTTCCTGTCTTTTTTACAGACTCAATTACTTTTTCATAATTGAATGGAACAAGCGAACGTGCATCTATAACCTCTGCACTAATTCCGTATTTCTCTTCTAGCTCTTCGGCAGCTTTAAGGGCTTGATAAAGGGTATATCCAATTGTAAGAAATGTAATATCTTTACCCTCTCTCTTTACATCAGGTTCTCCCAATTCTACCTCATAATATTCTGTAGGTACACCACCCTTGTGAAACTGCTCTCCAATATCATAAATACGCTGACTTTCAAAAAATATAACAGGATCGGTGCCTTGTAATGATGCATTCATCAAACCTTTTGCATCATAGGGCGTAACAGGGAAACAGACTTTGATGCCTGGAATATGGGCAATAAGAGAGGTTAAATCCTGTGAGTGTTGTGCTCCGTATTTAGAACCAACTGACACCCTCACTACAACTGGCATCTTAAGTACATTACCACTCATTGCCTGCCATTTAGGTAGCTGATTAAATATTTCATCACCTGCGCGACCTATAAAATCGCAGTACATAATTTCAGGTATAACTCTACCTCCACACATAGCATAGCCAATGGCAGTACCAATTATCGCAGCTTCAGAGATTGGCGAATTAAATAGCCTATTGTATGGCAACGACTCGGTTAACCCATTATACACTGCAAATGCTCCACCCCAATCTCGACACTCCTCGCCATAAGCTATTAGTGAAGCATCTTTATAAAATCGATCTATGATAGCTTCAAAAATACCATCACGCAGTTGAAATTGCTTCATCTTGCTGTAAGGTTTTCCTTCCTCATCAAATGCAAAACGCTCTTTTCCTGCTATTCTTTTTACCCTAGGATTTTCTGCCAAAGGCATTAATACTTCAGGTTCAGCATCAGAAAATTTATCTACAGAGCCATTAGAAAATATCATTTCACCAATAATCTCAGCATTGTCCATTAATGGTGAAGTTTTAGTATCAATTGCTTTAAGAAACATTTCATTAATAAGCTCTTTCACATCAGACCATATAGAATCTAAATCTGTTTGTTGTGCTACTTCAGCACTAACAAGTTCCTTACCAAAAGAGTTGATACAATCTTGTGCTTCCCACGCTTCAACCTCATCTTTTGTGCGATAAGAAGAAGCATCTGAGGGTGAGTGACCGCTATATCTATACGTTAGGACATCTAATAATACAGGGCCTCTTTTTTCTTCAATAACCTTGCGTTTGCGTTTATATGCATCAATAACCGCAAGTGGGTTGTAACCATCAACACGTTCGGCATGCATTTGGTCGGGATTAACACCAGCTCCAATACGAGCAGCAATATCATATCCCATAGTTTCACCAGAGGTTTGGCCACCCATACCATACTGATTGTTCATTATATTTATAATAACGGGCAAACCGCCTTGCATATCACCCTCCCACAGTTCTCTAAACTGATCCATAGCAGCAAATGTGATACCCTCCCAAACTGGTCCGCAAGCCAAAGAAGCATCACCAATATTAGCAACAACAAGTCCCGGCTTTCTATTAACCTTCTTATATAGCGCTGCACCAACGGCAATGTCTCCCGAACCGCCAACAATTGCATTATTTGGATATACACCAAATGGAGTAAAAAACGCATGCATTGAACCTCCTAGGCCTCTGTTAAAACCAGTTTTACGAGCAAATATTTCTGCTAGTGTACCATAAACAAGGAACCTTCTGGCAAGATCTTTTACTGTTCCATTAAAATCTTTCTTAACTATTTCATAAATGACCCCATCAAAGAAGTTCTCCATTATGCTACTCAACTGATCATCATCTAGCTTATGGATGGCCGACATACCTTTTGCCAATATCTCGCCATGCGAGCGGTGACTTCCAAAGATGAAGTCGTCAACCGAAAGTGTCCATGCCATACCAACTGCCGCCGACTCCTGCCCTATTGATAGGTGAGCGGGGCCTGGATGATTATATGAAGTACCATTATACTCACCTTTTGTTTTAATAAGATTAAGCATGGTCTCAAATTCACGAATAAGCACCATATCATGGTAAATAAACTTGAACTCTTCATCTGTAAAATTTTCCTTCTCTTCTATTACACTTTTTTGATATTGATTTACGGCTATAGGCTGGAACTCAACGAATCCAGGTTTTCTAACTTCTGTGGGATCAATAAATTGTACTTTTGGCATTTCTATTATTTATTTAAAACTAAATACAACCTCTTTAATTATTTCGCTAACTGTTGGATGTGGAAATACCACCTCCTGCATTTCTTTGAGTGTCATCTCCTGCTCAATTGCCATAGCTGCTCCATAAATTATTTCGCTGCTTGGGTTGCCCAGCATATGAACACCAATAACTTCACCATATTTTTCACCTACCAATACTTTGCATACTCCAGAACCACCTTCGTTCTCTGCTACGAAACGTCCTGCATATGCCATTGGTAGCTTAGCTACTTTATATGCTATTTTCTTTTCTTTGGCAGACTCTTCAGTCTCGCCCACTCCCGCAACTTCAGGGTTGGTATATACAACTCCCGGAATTGCATTATATCTCATTATATCAGATCTTCCTGTAAGATTATTTACTACTACTTCACCCTCGCGGCTAGCAGTGTGTGCAAGAAGAGAAAACCCTGTTACGTCGCCCGCTGCAAAAACACCAGGCACATTTGTGCGCATTTTCTCATCCACTTTAACACCATTGCGAAGCAGCTCAACACCAATGTTTTCAAGACCAAAACCACTGGTAACTGGTCGGCGCCCCACACTCAATAATATCTTGTCACCTTCTACGGTATGCATTTGTCCGTCCTTTTCAAATACAACCTTGTTGCCATCTACTTGCACAACTTTTGAGTTCAAATTAAACTCAATCCCTTTCTTTGCATAAATCTGACGAAGCATTGTTGAAACTTCAAGGTCCATGCCTGCAACAATTTCGGGAAGCATCTCAACCACTGTAACTTTTGATCCAAGACTATTATAAAAGCTGGCAAATTCCATTCCTATAACACCTCCTCCAATTACTACAAGCGACTCTGGACGTTCGGTCATCTCTAAAATCTCTCTGTTCGTAAGAATTATATTACCTGCTTCACTTAAACCAGGTATTGGTGGAACAGAAGCTTCTGAGCCGGTGCATATCAGTAAATTGCGACCAACATATTTCTCTCCGTTGCAACCAATTTCGATTCCTTCGGAAGAACGACCTTTAATAAATGCCTCACCCTTTACTACTTCTACTTTATTGGATTTCATCTTGCTCTCAACGCCCAATACGAGTTTGCGTACAATCTTCTTTTTGCGTGAGACCATTTTACCGTAATCGAACCTTATATTATCGCCAAAAACACCATATTTTTCTGCATTGACTGCATTTTCATAAATCTTTGCACTATATAGTAATGTCTTTGTAGGAATACACCCTTCATTTAGGCAAACACCACCCATAGCACTTTTTTCAAAAAGAACTACTTTTAATCCTGCCTGCCCAGCTCTCTCAGCCGCTACATATCCTGCGGGGCCTCCACCTAAAATTAATAAGTCTATCATAATGTTATATCTAATTGTAAGTTTTCTATTTCAATTGCTATTTGTCTTAAAAAACGAGTGGCTTCACCCCCATCCAACGAACGATGGTCGTACGTAAGACTCAAGCCTATATGTGGCACAAATGCATAAACTCCATCACCTAAATCTTTAGGTCGAGGAAGAATTGTATTTACGCCTAAAATGGCCGACTGAGGTAAATTAATAACTGGGGTAAACATTTCTACCCCATAATTACCTAAGTTAGAAACAGTAAATGTACCCGCCTCAGGAGCAAGGATATCGGGATTCACATTACCCTTTCGGCAAGATTCTGCTACAGCTTTCAACCTATTTGAAAGCCCCGTTAACGAGAGGTCGTCTGCATTTTTAATTACTGGCACCATCAACCCTCTTTCTGTATCTACAGCCAATCCAAGATGCACTTTATTAAAATATCTTTTTGACTCTCCTAAAAAGTGAGTATTTACCTCCGGAAATTTATTTAATGCTTTAATAACAGCAAAGCAAACCATATCGTTTAAAGTAATGTTTGCTTCAATTGCTTTTTCTTCTAATGCTGTTTTAATATTTTTCCTTAACTCCAGCAACCTCCTTGCATCTGCACTTAAATGGTGTGTAAGCTGAGCTGAGTTTTGGAGTGATGCATGCATAGATTTTGCAATAATCTTACGCATATTTGATAGCTTTCTATCTTCATAATCAACACCAAAAAGGTTATTATCAGAAGCAGCAAGGTCAGTTGCCCTTGCAGCACCAGCTAAACCTGTACCATATTCTTGTGGCTGTAAACCTCCTTCTGAAGCAATCTTTTTGGCTAGTGGAGTCATTCGGGGACGGTCTGTCAAAAACTGCTTTACATCTTTTTCTATTACCCTTCCCTTTGGTCCACTTCCTTCAATATTAGATATTTCAACAGATTCTTTTTCGGCTAGTTTTTTAGCTCTAGGTGAAATGAATTTAGGCTGGTCTGTTTTTGCAATTATTTTTGTTTCTACCTTAGAAGTATTATTTACGACTTCTATATTTTCATCTGAAGCATTACTTATGCTATCGTCTGATTTCCCTTCTTCTACTTCCTGCTCTCCAGTCAGATCAGAGTAATCTTCGCCCGGCTCTCCAATAACCATCATATTATCTAATACCGGCACCTCATCTCCTTCACCATAAAAACACTCCAATACTACTCCATCAACTGGAGATTCCTCCTCAAAAGAAGCTTTGTCAGTTTCGTAAGTGAAAATGATATCACCTTTCTTTACCGAATCACCTTTCTTCTTATAAATTTCTGTGATTATACAACTCTCAACAGATTGCCCTTGTTTGGGCATAATGATTGCTATTGCCATTAAGTAAGATTTTCGAATTTACTGTTCTGAATATTCAAATTTAGACAAAATAATTGATTAACTGATAAACAACATCAATGTATTGCCATACGAAATATTGTTATAAAACAACTACAAATATAGGCTTTATAAGATGCTTTGGAGTTAATAAAATGATTATTTTGCTGTGATATATGATACAATTTTCTTAAAAAAAATATAACATTAGACCAACTTAACTAAATAACTACTTGTAGTTAGTAGATACTTCACTCTTACTTTGCTCTATTGTAAAAGGAGCATAAACGAGCAAGGTACGAACGATGTATGGGCAAAGCATGAATAAAACACGAGTCTGGCACGCAGCTTTTACGTGTTGTAGCAGTTTTTACTAAAATATAGATAATAATGCTACTTTTGTAAAATAATATCAAAAACTACAGTCATTAAATCAATTCTATGACTCTCAAGAATTTTTTAATCATTTAAATTTGTAAACCATAATAACTGAATCATGAATGATAATCAAA
>DUUR01000165.1 GCA_012841425.1 Bacteroidales bacterium
TGGGTGAATTTATCACCAAAGTTGATTTGTTTACAAATGGATTGGGGTATAATTTAACTGAGTTTGACAGCGAATTGTCTTCAATGCCCACACCTTGTAAATTGTAGGGTAACGACAGGGTGCTACATCCAATATTGTCGGTAAGTTCTACAAAGTACAAACCATTTTGTGTTGCCATATAGAAACTATTTGTAGCTCCTGCAATAGCCTCGCCATTATAGTACCACTGGAAGCTATAACCACTTGTAATTGATGATTGTAGCAATGCATCAGTTGCTGTAACAATTGGGGTTGGAGGATTGGGATTGACATTTATAGATACTGGTGCCGAAGCCCTGGAGCAATTGTTGGCATCTGTTACCACAACCCAATAGTTTCCAGCCTCTTGAACAGAAATGGACTGCGTATTTTCGTTTGTGCTCCAGTTATAGGCAATTCCTGATGAAGAGCTTAGGATGGTTGTATTTCCATCGCAAATTGTTTGTGGCTCTGATGGCGTAATTGTCGGTGGTTCAGGGTTATAGAAGCTGATATTTAAGTTATTAGAAATGGACATACAGCCACTTGCATCGGGGGCAGAAACGTTATATGTTCCTACTTCGCTAACGTAAATACTTTGTGTTGTAGCTCCCGTACTCCAGAGTATGTCATCGCTGGCAGTGGTGCTAATTTGAACTGAATCGCCATAGCAAATGGAGATATTTCCAGATGGACTAATATCTATTGGTGCTGTCTCGTAATTTTCTATTGTAACAATTTCCGAAACTATTACACAACCATTGACATCAGTAACACTTACCCAATAATCACCTGTTTCTACAACATTTGTTGACTGACTTGTACTACCGCTGCTCCACTCATAGCTTTGACCCTGACTTGAGATTAAATTTACACTCACGCCGGGACAAACTGTAATTGTTCCATTGGGCGTAATTGTGGGTGCTTGCACAGCGGCAAACTCAACAAAATACGGGTCTGAAACAAAATTGCAGTTTTCGGATGTTAGAACTTGTACCGAATAATATCCGGGTGTTGTTACCGCAATACTTTGCGTTGTTTCACCCGTACTCCATAGGTATGAAACGCCTTCATTGGCTGTTAGAATAACTGTTTCGCCATTGCAAGCAACACCATCTGTATTGGATGTTATGGTAGCTTTGTCGCACACTAAGCTTATGTACCAACCCTCATTGAATACCGCATTATCAGATGTAAAACGGAAGGTTAAGCACTGCCCAGAAGAGGTTATTGATGTTGAAAAGTGTGTTCCAGAGAATACATCAATAAAGTCTTCATTTTCGGTTCCAATGCCATTATATATTGATAGGTAGTCGTAGTTATTTTCAGTATATAAATGATTGATTTCGGCTGTTATACTACAATCGTTTGTGGAACAAAAACTCATAGTATAATCTTCATTTCTGCCATAATTTCCCCCGGGGCCACCTGAATCGTAGAAAGAGGCTCCACAAACATATCTTGTTCCACCAGTTTTAATATTGAACTCTGTATTGATTATAGGCTCGTCAACACAGCTTATGTGTCCACGCCAGCCCATGGCTACGCTGGTGGGATTTGAAATAAATTCAAAAGTTAGACAGCTACTATTTATTGACGTAATTACTTCGGGGTCTATAAAGCCATGTAGAATAGCCAATGGTGTAGAAGATGTTGAGGGTCCGTCATAAATTTTCAGAATATCACCTTCAACAATACCAAAATTATATTCACCAAAATCTACTTTCATAAAACTACCATCTTCGCTACAAAATGTCATCACCTTGTTTTCGCCATTGGAATATTCTGTGGTAGGTCCACCACTGTCGTAGAACATAGCTTCGCAAGTTGTAATTGTTCCATTATCCATATTATATATTGGCAATGGTGGCTCATCAGTACACGAAAATTGTGCTGCCCAGCCACTATTAACATTAGTGCCATCGGATATAAATCTGAATGTCATAGCATCCCCTGATGCTGTAATGGCAGGAGGTGCAGTAGTTCCTGTTAATATTGCCAAGAATGGGTAATCATCGCTAGGTCCATCAAATATCACCAATCTGTCAAAATTACTTTCCATGCTTATAAATGCAAAGTCCACTTTAAGCCTATTGCCATTGTCGGAAATAAAAGTTTCTGTAATCATTGAATTATTGGAATAATTTCCGTCAGGACCGCCACTATCGTAGAAGTTGCCACCACAAGTGTATCTATCACCCTCTTGCATAAGATAATCTTGAGGCTCATAAGGCGTTGGCGAGCACTCAATTAGCCCCTGCCAGCCCAAACTGCTATTTATGGCATTGGATTTGAATTTGAATGTTAAACAAGAACCCGTTTTTGAGTAAATTAACTCAGGAAGTTTATCACCATAATATGTTCCAATGGGTGGTGCTGACGAGTTAGCCCCATCAAAAACAAATAGGGTATCGCTATTGTGGATATTAAAATTGTGTTCTTGAAAACGAACGCTTATAAAATCATCACTACCCGAACAGAAGGTCATCTCTTTTTGGTCGTTGTGCATATAGTTTCCAGCAGGACCACCAGAGTCATAAAACACCCCCTCACAGCTTGTTACCGTTTCGTTCGACATTATATAAACTGGCAAAGATGGTCCATCGCACTCAATATTTGCCACCCAGCCTGAATATTCAGTGCTTCCATCAGAACTAAAATAGAAAGTTAGAGCATCACCCGTTGAGCGTACTATTCCCGGTGCATTACTTCCCGAATAAACTCCTATAAGCGGATAGTTTGAGTTGGGTCCATCATAAATGTATAACTTATCAGTAAACTCCACGCTAAAGCTCTGAAAATCAAACTTTAGCCTTTCGCCCGAACTTGAGATAAAAGTTTCTGTTACACTTTCATTTCTACCATAAACACCATCAACTCCTCCACTATCGTAAAATATTCCTTCGCAGGTGTATCTAATTCCATTTTGCATATTGTAGTGTGGAACTACTGGCTCATCGGCACAATCAATTAATGCTTGCCAGCCTATATTGCTTCCAGTTGCATTTGTTACAAATCTGAAAGTTAGACATGAGCCTGTTTTTGACGAAATAACCTCAGGTATTCCAGTACCGGTATAAGCTCCAATGGGTGCATCGGAAGTGCTTGTACCATCGTAAACAAATAAAGTATCGCTGGTGTGAATTTTGAAGTTGTCTGGTCGGAAGGTGAAATTAATAAAATCGGAATTATCCGAGCAGAAAGTCATAGTATTATCACCATTATGTAAGTACTCAGAAGATGGTCCGCCAATATCATAAAACACAGCTTCGCAAGTATTGATAGTTCCCGAACTCATTATATATTCAGGCAGTGCAGGCGTTGTACAAGATATATTTGCACTCCAACCTGAATATGTATTACTAGTTTCGGAAGAAAAATAAAAGGTTATTGTATTTCCAGTTGACTCAATTAATCCAGGAGAGTTACCTCCATCATAAACTCCAATTCTTGGGTGATTGATGGTGGGTCCGTCATAAATATATAGCTTGTCATATCCACTTTCGGTGTAAAATGATTGAAAATTAAATTTCAGTCTATTTCCATTTGTCGAAACAAATGTCATGGAACTACCTTCGTTGTTTGAGTAGTTGCCGTTGGGACCGCCACTGTCGTAAAAAACTCCGCCGCAGGTGTACCTAATTCCTTGCATCATTTTAAATTCACCGTTTACGATAGGCGTTGAAGAACAGCCAATTATTGCCCTCCATCCTTTGGCAATTCCTGTTGTATTGGACTTGAATCTAAATGTGAGACAAGAACCACTTATGGAAGAGATGTCTTCGGGATGTCTGTTACCGTAGTAGGCACCAATCAAGGGAGCGTTAATATCTGAGCCATCATAAGCATATAGCGTATCACCGCTAGCAATGGAAAAATCATTGGGAATAAATTTCGCTGTAACATAGTCTGAGCTACCTGAGCAGAAGGTCATAACAACATCTTCATTGTTTTGATAATCTCCGCTAGAACCTCCACTGTCTGTAAACAAAGCTTCGCAAGTTGTTACAGTTGTCGAATTCATAGTATATTCTGTTAATGCTGGAGTTGTGCATGATATTATTGCAGACCAACCCGAATAGATATTTGAACCATCAGAATAAAAAATGAAAGTTATAGATTCTCCAGTTGAAATAACCAAGCCCGGAGAATTTGAACCAGAATACTCCCCTATCATAGGATAAGATGTGTTTGGTCCATCATAAATTTTCAGTTTATCATAGCCAGATTCGGTGTAGAACGTCTGAAAGTTAAAACTCAAACGACTTCCATCTTCAGACGTGAAAGTCATTTCGTAGTACTCATTATTGGAGTACATCGACTCTCCACCTCCAGAATCGTAAAACACACCCGAACAGGTAGTTACAGTCCCATCTTGCATATTGAATGTTTGCGAAAAAACGCTTACACTCATGAGCATCATAAAGATCCAAAAGCTAATTTTCTTCATAAGATAGTAATATTAAAATTTTATTGAGTGCAAATATATTACAAAATTCGACATTAACAAATTGTCTAAATATTTTAGTTGAAATAAAATATAAAATTGTACTTTATAAACTCAAACAACTCAATACAATCAGCCTCGATGGCTATTATAGGTCAATTGTAGTTTTGTTAATTTCTATTACAAATCATATCGTAGGGACAATATTCGCAATTTTTCACATCTTCTGTTTGAGTAAAAGCCAAATCCTTATTGTAAATATGTGTATTTAAAAACTCTGAAAGCTCTTTTTCAAATATATTTAATGTGTCAAGGTCTATAACATTGGAGTCAACATCAATGCCAATTTTTAGGTCGAAATATGGGTCTTTTTTTCGCAATGAGGCAATCTTTGAGGATAAAAGCTTCAAATCTTTATTATATGCCAACAAATTATCATCTTTCATAAAAGCTAAAGCATAGCACATAAGCTGCAACGCCTTGGCTTTACTACTTGGTCCACCACTTTTTTTACTGGTTATTTCCAAATTATAAAACAGCTCTTGTATATCCAAAACCATGACCTCTTTATCATCTACGGAACCAGTTTTATAATCAATCACATTCACCACGCCATCAATTTTTTCGATGCTATCAGCAATTCCGGTCAAATAAACCACAGAGTCTTCCACGGCATCTACCGAAATTCCATGTTTGAGTTTAACCTCTTGGGCAATGGGAATAATTTCAACATTTTCTCCTATTAATTCTATTTGATAATTCAAATAATCGGAGACATATTTTTGGACAACCTCACAGGCTATGGCGTTTCTTCCGCTCTGCAAATCCTCCTTTGTGAATTTGTTTTTCTCAAAAGCTTTTATACTCAACTCTTTGATTTTATCATGGTTGAATTGCTTAAAATCATTGGCTACAAGAACCACATTGGGCGTAAAAGTTCCATATATATCTTCTAAAA